>USHZ01000063.1 GCA_900554595.1 uncultured Collinsella sp.
TGAGGGCCTCGGCGGCAAAGGGGCCGCGGGCGTGGAGCTTTTGGGTCGAGATGCCGATCTCGGCACCCAGCCCAAACTCGCCGCCGTCGGTGAAGCGCGTGCTGGCGTTGGCGTACACGGCCGAGGCATCGACCGCATCCAGGAAGCGCTCACAGGCATCCTCGTCCTCGGCAACGATGGCCTCGGAGTGCATGGTGCCGTAGCGGTTGATGTGCGCGATGGCTTCGTCCTCGTTCGCCACGACCTTCACGCTCATCTCGAGCGCCAGATACTCGCGGCCCCAGTCCTCCTCAGTCGCGGCAACATAGTCGTCGCCCTCGGCAAGCCCGGCGGCGGCGCATGCGGCACACGTGGCCTCGTCGCCGTGAATCAGCACGCCGTGGTCGTGCAGCACGGCAACGACCGCCGGCAAAAACGAATCCGCCACGGCACGGTCGACCAGCAGCGATTCGGCGGCATTGCACACGCCCACACGCTGGGTCTTGGCATTGACGATAATGTTGAGCGCTTTATCGAAGTCGGCGGATTCATGCACGTAGATATGGCAGTTGCCCGTGCCCGTCTCGATCACCGGAACGAGCGACTCACGCACGCAGCGCTGGATCAGGCCCGCACCGCCACGCGGAATGAGCACATCGACGATACCGCGGAGCTTCATGAGCTCGCCGGTGGCCTCGCGGTCGGTGGACTCGATCATCGAGATAGCTTCGCGCGGGAAACCCTGGGCCTCAAGCGCATCGGCCAGCAGTTCGGCAATCATGGCGCACGAGTGATAGGCCAGCGAACCGCCGCGCAGGATACAGGCGTTGCCGGTGCGGATGCAGATGCCCGCGGCATCGGCCGTCACGTTGGGGCGCGCCTCGTAGACCATGGCAACCAGACCCAACGGCACGCTCACACGCGTAAGGTCCACACCGCTTGCAAGCACGCGATGGTCGAGCACGCGGCCCACGGGATCGGGCAGCTCAGCGAGCTTCTCCAGGCCGGCGGCCATGCCCTCGACGCGCTCGGGCGTCAGCAGCAAGCGATCGAGGAGCCCCGCCGAGGTGCCCGCATCGCGTGCGGCAGACATATCGAGCTCGTTAGCGGCGACGATGGAGTCGACACCATCGCGCAGCGCCGCGGCCATGGCGCACACGGCCTCCTGGCGCTGCTCGTCGCTCGCCGTGACAAGCGAGGCCGACGCTGCCTTGGCGGCAACGGCAAGATCGTGGACATACGTGGCTATATCGACCGACATAGGCGGCCCTTTCTCTTAGTAGTTTGCCCACCATGGTAGCCGATTTGTGCATGCCCTCGCGCGCGGCGGTAGAATTGGTCAACCCGAAACACCGCAACGAACGGAAGTATCGCATGGCCATCATCACTTCGTACCACGTCCCCGGCCTCTACGTCGAGGACCACAGCATCGATGTCCCCCTCGACTGGCGCGGCCTGGAGCCCATGCTTTTGGCGGTCGGCAGCACCATGCGCCGCGGCGCCATGCCGGCGCCCATCGCCGGCGCGCCCGAGAGCATCAAGCTCTTCTACCGCGTGGTCTGCGCACCCGCCCGCATCAACGACGACCTGCCGCTGCTCCTGTTTTTGCAGGGCGGCCCCGGTGGCGAGAGCCCGCGTCCGCTGTCGCCCACGAGCGACGGCTGGATTGAGGAGGCCGTAAAACACTTCCGCGTGGTCCTTCCCGACCAGCGCGGCACGGGACGCAGCAGCTGTGTTGACGGACGCACGATCGCGGCCCTGGGCGAGCGCGCCGAGGCGGCCGGCTTCGATGCCGCACGCTCGCAGGCGGACTTCCTCAAGCGCCACCTCGCCAGCTCCATCGTGCGCGATTTTGAGTACCTGCGCCTGGTGGGCTTTGGCGGCAAGCCGTGGGTCACGCTCGGCCAAAGCTACGGCGGCTTTTTGACGCTGAGCTACCTGTCACTCTTCCCCGAGGGCGTGGCGGCGAGCTTTACCTGCGGTGGCATCCCCCACGTCCCGGCGAGCGCCAGCGAGGTCTACGCGCACACCTTCCCGCGCATGGCCGCCAAGACGCAGCAGTATTACGACCGCTACCCCGCCGACGTCGAGCGCGTGGCGGCCCTGGCAGATGTCCTCGAGGAGCAAAAGCCCGTGCTGCCCGACGGCTCGCCAATGACGGTGGAGCGCCTGCAGCTTATGGGCAGCGACTTTGGCATGAAGCCGAGCTTTGAGCGCATGCACTGGATTATCGACCACGCGTTTGTTGACGGCGACGGCACGCTAAGCTGCGGTGCCTCAGTATCCGATAGCTTTTTGATGCGCGCCTTCGACCGCACCAACACGCGCACGAATCCGCTGTACTGGACGCTTCAGGAGTTCATCTACGCCGACGGCGACACCATGCCCATTCGCTGGGCCGCGGCAGAAGAGAAAGCTCATCGTGCCGAGTTCGACACACTCGCGCGCCCGCTCATGTTTACCGGCGAGGCCATGTTCCCGTGGATGTTTGAGCAGATGCCCGAACTTAAGCCCTTCAAGCCCGCGATGGATCTGCTGATGGAGGACACCAGCTGGGACAAGATCTACGACCCGCAGCGCCTGGCCTGCAACGAGGTGCCGCTCCAGGCCGCGGTGTACTTCGATGACATGTACGTGGACTCGGGTCTGCAGCTCGATACGCTCAGCCGCGTGGGCAACTCGCATGCCTGGGTGACGAACGAGTTCGAGCACGACGGCCTACACGGCAGCGTGGTATTCAAGCATCTCTTCGACGAAGCCCTCAACCGCGGAGACCTGCGCCGAATCTTCTAGCAAAGGAGTGTCCCCGTCTGCCGGCACATAAGGAACGTCCCCAAGTGCCGGATAATGCCCTTCACCACGAAACCGGCCCATCTACTACGTTTCATCCGCATGGCCCAACCACATACCGCAAATTGAGAAAACCGCAGGCGTTCTACCTGCGGTTTTCTTTTTGCATTTCTTGGTGTGGTCACCGATATCCCATTAAACGTAGTAGATGGGCCGTTTTCATGGCAACCAGGTCGGACATGAGCGCGGCGGGGCATAGTTACCCTGGTAATTTCACCCCGCGTACAGCGCAAATCGAAGGCGCCCGGCGTCGAGGCCTAAGCAAATACAATCAAGTTATCTCGATGTATCGCGGGCTTCTCGGCCAGGTCGGCCAGCAGGCGGTTGCTGGCAATCTGGTCCTGACGGCGGCCGGCTGCAAGCTCCAGCACGTCCGAATCGGCCTCGGCGATACCGCGGGCGACGACCATGCCGCTCGGGTCGCACACGTCGAGCACATCGCCCTCGGCAAAATCTCCATCGACCTGGCGAATTCCCACCGCGAGCAAGGACGAGCCACGGCTGACCAGTGCCTTCGCAGCACCGTCGTCAACCGTTACCGAGCCATGAGCCTTGTCACCCAGCGCGATCCACAGCTTGCGGGGCGCAATGTCCAGGCGCTCCGCCGGCGGATCGAACAGGGTTCCCACGCTCTCGCCACGGGCCAGGCGCACGAGCGCATCGGGCTCCTCGCCCGAGCAGATCACGCTCTGAATGCCGGCCGTCATCAAAATGCGGCTCGCGCGGATCTTGGTGATCATGCCGCCCGTACCCACCGAGGTCGAAGAATCGCCCGCCGAGGCAATGATCTTGGCATCGATTTTGCGCACGACCGGGATAAACTCGGCCGTCGGATCCTCATGCGGATTGGCGGTGTAGAGGCCATCGATGTCCGAGAGCGTCACGCACAGATCGGCAGAAACCAGGCAGCTCACAAGCGCCGCCAGCGTGTCGTTGTCGCCAAACTTGATCTCATCGACGGTAACGGTATCGTTCTCGTTGACGACCGGCACCACGCCCAGCTCCACGAGGCGCAGCAGGGCGTCGCGCGCGTGCAGGTAGGACGTACGGCGCGCCGTGTCGTGGCGCGTGAGCAGCACGAGCGAGGTGAGCAGGTCGCGCGCATGGAACTCCTCGTCGTAGGCCGACGAGATGATGCACTGGCCGGCCGAAGCGCATGCCTGCAGGCTCGGCAGATTGCCGACCGGCTTGCGGTCGAAGCCCAGCACGGGATAGCCACAGGCAATGGCGCCGGAGCTCACCACGACCAAGCGCCAGCCAAGCTTGCGCAGGGCAGCGGCCTGATCGGCCAGGCCACCGATAAACGCGCGGTTGACCTTACCGTCGGCACCCACCACCGTGGACGAGCCGATCTTTACCACCATCGTTTTATAAGAAGTCGTCATACGTCAAACCAATCAAATGTTGAGCGAGCGGGCGAACGGGTGAGCGAGAATATGATCCGTTTTCCTCCGTCCCCTTCGGATCATTTTGCCCAGGGGAAGGCGGATGCCGCGGCCATGTTCTTGCGCACGAGCTCGTCGCGCACCTGGGCCAGGCCCTGCTCCATGCCCACCACGTAGGTCTGCGGATACAGGAAGCGCTTGAAAGCTGCGTCCAGATGGTCGAGCGCCCAAGCACAGCGCTCGCGCGCGTCCTCGATGCTCTCACGCGGAGCAACCGCACTGCCGTCGCGCACGATCGGCACCAGCAGCTCACGATACTCAAGCTCGGACACGTCGGTCACCAGCGCCGCATCGTTTACGGCCACGAGGGTATTGCCGCGCGCAGCGCCCTCCCCTGCCAGATGGTCCTCGTCATAGATCATGTCGCAGACCGGGCCGCCAAAGCCGTCGTAATAGCGTCGTACGCGCTGCACGCCGGGGATCGTGCGCTTGTAGGGCTGCTCGGAAAGCTTCACCACCGGCGTCCACGGGTCCGTCTCGCTCGCGCGGCGGGCCGAAAGCTTGTACACGCCGCCCAGCGCCGGCTGGTCGTAGCAGGTCGCGAGCTTGGTGCCCACGCCAAAGCTATCGATAGGTGCGCCCTGGTCGAGCAGCGACTGAATCGTGTACTCGTCCAGGTCGTTGGAGACCGAGATCCCCACATAGGGCAGGCCCTCGGCGTCAAAACGGCCGCGAACATACTTGGACAACTTAGCCAGGTCGCCTGAGTCGATGCGAATGGCCGACAGGCGCTCGCCCGCCGCCTCCATCTCCTTGGCAACCGTAATGGCATGTTCGCAGCCCTCGCGCACGTCGTACGTGTCGATAAGCAGCGTGCAGTTCTTGGGACTCGACTTGGCAAACGCACGGAATGCCTCGAGCTCGGAATCGAAGCTCATCACCCAGCTGTGCGCATGCGTGCCAAAGACGGGAATACCGTAACGGCGCCCGGCAAGCACGTTGGACGTGGACGAGCAGCCGGCCACGTAGCTCGCGCGCGCAACAGCCAGGCCGCCATCGGGACCCTGAGCGCGACGCAGGCCAAACTCGGCGACGGGGCGACCATCGGCGGCCAGCACCACGCGCGCCGTCTTGGTGGCAACAAGCGTCTGGAAGCCGACGATGTTGAGCAGCGCGGTCTCGAGCAGCTGGCACTCCAGCGACGGGCCGGTGACGCGCACCATGGGCTCGCGCGGAAACACGAGCTCGCCCTCGGGCACGGCGTCAATGTTCACGTGCGCGCGGAAGTTGCGTAGGTAGTCGAGGAATGCAGGCTTAAACATCGCGCCACCGGCCGGAGCCTGGAGCGAAGCTAGATAGTCGATGTCCTCGGGCGTAAAGCGCAGGTTCTCGACAAGCTCGGGCAGCTCGGCGGTGCCGCACATGACGGCATACGCGCTGCCAAAGGGATGGTCGCGGTAAAACGCCGTAAAACAACCCTGCTCATTGGCCTTGCCGCTCTCCCACAGACCCTGGGCCATAGTGAGTTCGTACAGATCGGTGAGCATTGCGATGTCGGTGGGATGCGAGATGTCGGTCAAAGCCATGGGGCGACCTTTCGGATGTGTTGTGCAGAGGTTGAGGGCTGGGCGAGGCGGACGTGCGGGCATGGAGCCCGGCGCGAACAGGTTAGTGCAGGCCCATGCTGCCCGTAATCGTGTAAACCATAAAGACGATAAACGCGATGAGGGCGAGCACGATGATGATTTTTTGAGCCGGAGCCATGCCGGGGATCTCATTCTCGCCCGCAGGCTCCTTGGAGGTGACCATGCGCTGGGCAAAGGTCATCTCGTCACGGCTCGGTTTGGGCTCGGCGGGCTTGGGGTGAGCGGCTCTTTTGGGCTGAGGTTTGGGTGAAGTGGGCGCGGGCTTCGCGGCGGCGGGCTTGGGCGCGGGCGCAGGCTCGGATGCAACCTTCGCAGCGGCCTCCTCGGCCTTCTCGCGCTCGGCACGCAGGGCGGCCAGCTCCTCACGCTCGCGGCGTGCCTCTTCCTGGGCCTCGCGACGAGCTTTCTCGGCGCGGAGCTCTTCCAACTCGGCGCGCTCCTCGGCAGACAGTGGTTGGGACTCAAGCTCGGCCATGGTGCAGCCCTTTCTTTTTAAAAAAAGCCGCCGACACAATGTCAGCGGCTTATCAAATCCAAGGGTGGAGACGAAGGGAGTCGAACCCTCGGCCTCTGCCATGCGACGGCAGCGCTCTCCCAACTGAGCTACGTCCCCAGGACAAGTTGATATTTTACCTACGGCTCGCCAACTGTCAACGCCCAATACCCAGTCTTTTTGGGACGGGGCTTTTTTGACTACTTTTCGAGCAGGCAATCTTCTCGATGATTTTTTAATCCCCGTCCCAGAAAAATCATCGGCGAACGCGCTACTTTGCGCTGGTGAGGACGCCGGTGGTGTCGAACGCCGGGGTAAAGCTCTCGTCTACCGCGCCGCCTTCTTGCCAAAACATCGTCGTAAAGCCCAAGTCGTCGGCATGGTCGAGCACCCGCTCGTACTCCTCGCGCGTCACGGCGCGTGCTAACTCGCCGCCTTGCTCGCGCATGAGCGCATTGGGCGTGTACTGGTTCATGACCGAAATCGGCACGTCGCCCACCGTCTGCCACACCAGGTCCAGCACGCGGCACGAATCATCCGCATGCCCCGGCAGCACCAGGTGACGCACGATGATGCCGCGCTTCATGAGTCCCTCGTCGTCCACCAACTCTCCCCCGCGGCGTTCGATCTCGCGCGCCATCTGTGCCAGGCCCGACACGGCCACGCGCGGGTAATCCTTAATATGAGAGAGCGACTGTGCAAGCCCGGCATCGGCATATTTAAAGTCGGTGAGCCACACATCAACCAGGTCACCCAGGGCAGCCACGGCACTCGCCCGCTCATAGCCGCTCGTGTTATAGACGATCGGGATGTCCAGCCCGCGCTCCCGCGCTGCGTCAATCGCGGCCGGCAGCAGGTGAGCATAATGCGTCGCAGTCACCAGGTTGATATTGTTGGCGCCCTGGTCCTGCAGCTCCAGCATAATCTCGACCAGGCGCTCGGGCGAAATCTCAAGCCCAAAATTGCCCGTCGAGATCTCGTGGTTTTGGCAGTAGACGCATTTGAGCGAACAGCCGCTAAAGAAAATCGTGCCCGAGCCGGCCTCACCCGAGATGGGCGGCTCCTCCCACATATGGAGCGCCGCGCGGGCGACCTTAAGCGTGTCATCGGCGCCGCACACGCCACGCGCGCCCTCGTCGCGTGTCGCGCCGCAACGGCGCGGACACAAATGGCAGGCGGGCGAAAAAAGTTCGGTCAACGACGTCGGCATAAAAACATGCTCCAAAACAACGATTCGGCAGCTCAAACGTAAAGGCACGGACCGCACAGACGGCTCCAAGCCTAAGGCGCCGTAATCGTCCGACACGATTTTTGTAATGTCAAGACTGGAATCGACAAAGTGCCGCTTTATGATGTAGGTATTCCGCCCCCCGCGGAGCAACTGGGTGAACCGTCGCGTTTATTTAGGGAGCCCACACAGTCGTACTTAGTACAGGTATCCTTCGTTGTTAAGGACGCTGGAACGGTCGATGAGGGCACCCACCTGTTTTAGGTGGGTTCATTTTCGTAACGTGGGGGGTGGTTTTCTTTTGCCGATTTTGCCAAAAATTGCCATCGCAGATCCCGTATGACACCCAACGACACTCGGCAGAACCCCCGTCAACATCCCAATATCTGGTAAGCGCGTGATAATCGCACGGCGCAAACCCCCGCACCCCCTCGGTCGAGTATCATGGGTCAGCTATGCCCTTTTGCGCGTAGCGCCCTTTGACCTTTTCCTTCGACGCTTGGCGGTTTTCGATTCATGGCTTCATCCACGAGCTTCATACCGTACTTATGCGTGGCGGCCGCTGCCTTTATCACGACCTTTCTCACGGTGCCCCTGGTCAAGCGCCTGGCAATTAAGCTCGACGCCGTCGACTATCCCTCCAAGCGCCGCATCAACACCAAGCCCATCCCGCGCATGGGCGGCACGGCAGTCTTTTTGGGCCTCGTCGTGGCCTGCATCGTGCAGATCCTGGGCACCTGGTACCTGGGCTGGCCGCCCGTTTTGGTGCCGCACCCGCGCCTGCACATCAGCTACCCCGTGCTGGCACTCTCCTTTACCGTGATCTTTGCGACCGGCGCGATCGACGATGTCTTCCAGCTCAAGCCCAAGCAAAAGCTGGCCGGCCAGGTGCTCGCCGCGCTCATCGCCTGCATCGGCGGCTTAAAAATCGGCGTCATCATCAACCCGTTTGCCCCTGGTGAGATCATGCTCGGCTGGCTCGCCTACCCCATCACCGTAATCTACCTAGTGGCGTTCACCAACATCATCAACCTCATCGACGGCCTCGACGGCCTGGCCACAGGCATTTGCGGCATCGCATCGTTTACCATGTTCACGATGGCCATGCTTTCGGGCCGTATCGACGCCGCCGCGCTCTCCATCGCACTCTTTGGCTCGTGCCTCGCCTTCTTGCACTATAACTTCAACCCCGCGAGCATCTTCTTGGGCGACTCGGGGTCGCTGCTGCTGGGCTTCGCATTGGGCTCCATATCGCTGCTCAACGTGAGCCGCACCGCCGCGCTCACCTCGCTCATCATCCCGCTCATTGTGGCAGGCGTGCCCATCATCGACACGTTCAGCGCCATTGTGCGCCGCAAGCGCGCCCATATTAGCATCGGACAGGCCGACAAGGGCCACATCCACCACCGCCTCATCCAGGACGGCTACAACCAGCGCCAGGCCGTGCTGCTCATGTACCTGTGGACCGCCATGCTGAGCGGGGGCGCCATCTTGATGACCAAGATCGAGACCGCCCCCAGGATCATCGTGTTCTGCGTGCTCATCGGCGCCTCGTTTGGCTTTGCCGCGCACCTGCACCTGTTCGATCCGGTCCTGCTGCACCACTACAACCCCAAGAGTGGCGAGGACGAGCTCGTCTCCCCCGATGACCCGGCCTTCGCCGTGGAGCAGGCCCGCCGCGAGGAGAAGTCCGAGGAGCGCCGCGAGGAGTTCGTGGACCGCCTCCTGCATCACGACGACGAGTAGAGCACGGGCGTTTGCGCGTCGCCGCGCCGCGCCCAAATGGCACAGCCTGTCTGCGAGCCAGCGATGCGCAAATCCGCGCGTTTGTCACATTCTGGCGTACACCACGGCGCAGACGTAACGATCGCGCCGCTGTGACGCAGGAGCGGACACGCCAAAGACATCTCGTCCCAAAGGCATCTGGCACCTTTGGGACACTCCCAGAAACAAAGAGAGGCCCGCACGCGATCGCATGCGGGCCTCGAAGCCACGAATATGTGGGTCGCTTACTCGGCGTCGGCGAGGGCCTTCTTGGCAACCTCGGCCAGGGCGGCGAACGCAGCCTCGTCCTCGTAGGCGATCTGCGAGAGGACCTTGCGGTCCAGCTCGACGCCGGCGAGCTTCAGGCCGTGCATGAACGTGGAGTAGCTCATGTCGTTCATGCGGGCGGCGGCGTTGATGCGCTGGATCCAGAGACGACGGACGTCGCGCTTCTTGTTGCGGCGGTCACGGTACTGGTACTGCAGGGAGTGCTGGACCTGCTCCTTCATGCCGCGGAAGGTGCGGGAGGAAGTGCCGTAGTAGCCCTTGGAGAGCTCCTTGAGGGTCTGACGCTTCTTACGGCCAGCAACGGCGCGCTTGACTCGTGCCATGTTAGATCAACTCCTAGTGAAAAAAAGAACGGACAGGCGCGAGTGCGCTACTTGCCCATGCGGGACGAAACGACCTTGACGTCGGCCTTGGCGAGTTCGGTCTCCTTGCGGAAACCGCGGATGCGCTTCTGGGACTTCTTGGTCAGGATGTGGCTCTTGAAAGCCTTGGCGCGCATGATCTTGCCGGTGCCGGTGCGGCGGAAACGCTTGGCCGTACCCTTGTGCGTCTTCATCTTAGGCATGCTAGTTCTCCTTCGTATCCTTCTCGCTCGCCTCGGCGGCCTTCTCATCGAAGGCGCCCTTGATCGGCGCGACGAGCATGTGCATGTTGCGGCCCTCCATCTTCGGCTGGCTCTCAACCGTGGCGTAGGGCTTGAGGTCGGCGGCCAGTCGCTCGAGGACGTTGAGACCCTGCTCGGGGTGAGCCATCTCGCGACCGCGGAACATGATGGTCACCTTCACGCGCGCGCCCTTCTTGAGGAAGCGCATGACGTGGCCCTTCTTGGTCTCGTAGTCGCCGGTGTCGATCTTGG
>USHZ01000064.1 GCA_900554595.1 uncultured Collinsella sp.
AAGACTACAGCCCCGGCGCCCCGTCCGCCGGCATTCGATAGGCGAGGATCTATTACTTCTCTTCGCGAACTATCATGCGGCCGAGAGCCGCTGTAAAGGGATCGAGCAGCACGCCAGCGATAACCACAAAGGCCCATCCCTTTGTGACGAGGCCGGCCCAACGCGCGAAGAACGTACGGCCTTCAATCGTTCCGAATCCTCCCTGGAAGGCAATCTCGCCAAAACCAATTACCATAAAAAGGAGCGTGGCACCAATGGCCGTACCGGCGATCTTGTGTGATGCACTCCCCTGCTCAAAACCAAAAAAGTCCAGGCACATGCCAACTGTCTTCCCAAACAGCGGAAGCGCGCTCAATACCTCGGCGATCACCGTGGCCACGATGAGCTGTCCCCAAAAACCCGTGGAACTCGTCAGGTCCAAACCGGGCGCCCCTTCAATGATGGGAAGAAACGCGCAGAGCAATAGCGGGTTAAAGAAGCCGTTGAGAATATCGATAACGCGCCTGACAGGCAGCTTCATAGCCGTAAACCTTTCAAAGTCATTGATAGAAAGAGGGCCGCCGGCATATGTCGGCGGCCCCGATAAAACATGATGGGCGGCAAAGCAACTCAACTACTCGAGCGGTTACTCCGCTTCGCCCTGAGCAGCCATCTTCTCGGCCTCGGCAAGCTGGGCCGGGGTGAGCTTGCGATACTTAATGGCGCCAAAGACGACACAAGCCGCACAGACAATCATGCCAGCGATGAACTTCTGGTCAATCGTTGCACCAAATGGCGACGTCACGGCCTCAAACACAATGGGAGACAGTGCCATGCCAAAGTTGATGCCGGCCATGCCAATGGCAAGGTTAAACGCACGTCCCTCGGGGGCAGAGTTGCCGGCGGCAAAATTGCCCTCCAGCGGCACGTAGGTCTCCTTGCCCAGCGCAACGACGAAGCCCGCAACGCACAGCACCATAAAGGCGGGCGCAACCAGCGTCAGGCCCAGGCCAACGAGCGTCACGCCCCACGCAATCGGCATAGCCAGATTCTTAAACTTGGCAAACAACGGGCCGACCAAAAGACCAGCCGCAATGCCGGCAACGGTCATAACGGTAGAGGCAAGACCGGCCTCCACGGTACCGCCAAAGCCGCGACCCACAACAAGCAGCGAAACGTTGGAGCTGAAGAGCTGGAACGTAAGTACGAACACAAAGCTCATGAGCGTGATAATCGCGACCTCTTTAGGCATATTGGCAAACACGTTGACCTTGCGCTTGGGCTCAAGATGACCCTCAGGAAGGCAAACAGCCTCGATCACGATGAAAATAATCATGATGAAGTACGCCGCATAGCTGTGGAACCACTCGGCAGAACCCAAGATGCCGGAAACCATCGTCCAGATAATGCCGCCCAGTGCAACAAAAGTGGAGTAGATGCCCATGACAAACGAGCGCTGCTTTCCGCCAAAGTAATCCGCGATAAGAGCGTCCGTTGAATTCTGCACGGCACCGAGACCAAGGCCCATGACAGCAGAAGCCGCTAAGACTTGGCCGAGCGAGTCGTGGAACACCAGCACCGAGGCGCCTGCCAGCATCACGATAATGTGACCGACGAGCGTCGTCTTCTTCTTGGACACGCGAGAGGCAAGCTGTGAAGAGACGAGCATGGCGGACAGCGCCATCATCAACGGGATGATACCGATAATCATCTGAACGGCAGCGATGTTCTCGTTGGGAAACGCGGCCGCAACAGAAGCCACGATGGGAACGGGCACGAGCATGCCCATGATGCACATGGCGGCTGCGTAAATGCCCACCAGGTACTTGATCTTGGTTTTATCCATGATCCATCCTTACACTTAAAGAAAAGGGTCGGAGCGGCCAGATATCACCAGCGGCCGCCCCAAACACAGCACTATCAGTCGTTGAATCCGGTGAACACGGGCTCTCCGCTGTACACGAGCGCTTCCTCGACACCATCGAGCACGCGGCAGGCGCCAGACGCCATCGCCTCGAGCTCGAACTCGCCGGGATAAGCCGACACGGGGGCGATCCAAGAGCAGCATTCCTCAATCGAGGCAACGAGCTCCTTGCTGTGGACCATGCCGCCTCCGAGCAAGATGCCGTCGACGTCGCCCTTCAGCACACAGGCCATCTCGCCAATCCACTTGCAGATTTGGTAAACCATCGCATCCCAGGCGCGAGCTGCAGCCTTATCGCCCGCGGCGGCGCGGTCGCACACCTCGATGGCATCGGAGGTACCCAAAAGATCGACAAAACCGCCGGTCTTCATGCAATGGGCGCGAGCGACATCAAGGCCGTGTTCCGCGGTGTACTTTGCGACCTCGATCGCGGGAACCGATCCGCAGCGCGTCGGTGCCATGGGGCCCTCGCCGCCGACGATGTCGTTGCCGTCCACCATCTTGCCCTTAAGATGAGCCGAGATAGAGATGCCGCCGCCGATATGGCAAACGATGAAGTTGCACTCATCATAGGGGCGACCGAGCTTTGCCGCATGGCGGATGGCAGTCTCTTTGAGATTAAGGGCGTGCAGGTGCACGTTTCGATACACGCCCTTAATGCCCGTCATACGTGCGAGGTCGCACAGTTCGTCGGTATCGGGAGGATTCACCACAAAAGAGGGCTTGCCCGTCTTTGAGGCAAACTCACGGGCAATCTGGGGACCCAACTGCGCCGGGTGCTGAATACCATTCGCACCGACGCGAGCATGCTCGAGCATGACCTCGTTGATGGCATACGTGCCGCCGGGCAACGAAAGCAAGCCGCCGCCGCGACCGACAAATGCATCAAAGTCCTCGAGCTTCAGGCCCGCCTCCCCCAGTGCTCCAAGAATCAGATCGCAGCGATACGGCATCTGAGCCGAAACCCCATCGAACTGGGCAAGGTCCTTCGCATCGTGCGCAACGTTCTTGCTGAGCTTGCACTCATCACCCTCAAAAACGCCCACCTTCGTGGAAGTGGAACCCGGGTTGATTACCAGGATGCGCCAGGGAGTCTTTTTATCGGACATACCTTAGGCCTCCTTAAGCGCCTGGGCGCGCACGCAGCTCATCACCACGTTGCCGACGATCTCGTCGACGGGCGCAGAGCGCGAGCAATCGCACACGATCTTCTTGAAGCCCTGAAGCATGGGACCGTAGGCATTGGCGCCAGTCAGGTTCTGGATGATCTTGACGCCGATATTGCCCACGTTGATATCGGGCCAGATGACCACATTGGCCTGTCCCGCAACAGCAGACTCGCGATGAACCTTCTTGGCCGCAACCTTGGGGTTAATCGCCGAATCAAACTGGAACTCGCCGTCGATAGCAAGGTCGGGACGGCGATCGTTGGCAATCTCGCGAGCGCGACGTACCTTGTCGACAAGCTCGTTATCCATCGAGCCGTCAGTCGAATGCGAAAGCAGCGCGCAACGGATATCCCATCCGGTCAGCGAGCGTACCGTTTCGCTCGACGAAATCGCAATCGAAGCAAGCTCCTCGCTCGTGGGGTCAACGCAAACGGCGGAATCGCCAAAAGCCAAAAGGCCGCCTTCGCCGCCGTTCCAGTTGGGAATGTCGGCGATACCGCACGAGCTCACGGTGTCCACCCCGTCGGCAAGGCCGACGATGGTCTGACCCGCCAGGATGATGTCGCCCGTGGCGTTATCGATGCCGGCGAACATTACGTCGACATCGCCGAGCACCTGTAAAATCAGGGCGCGCTCAAGCGGACGCGTCATACGGCGCGCGGCGCCCTTGGGCTTAAACTTGCAATCCGGATGCGAAAGGTAGCGCTCGCAGCAGGCGGCGTTCGCCTCCTCGTCGGTCACATCGACAATCTCGATGCCGTCAAGGGAGATACCACGCTCGTCGGCAAGCTCCTTGAGCTTACTGCCGTCGCCGACCAGCACGCATTCGGCAAGATGCTCGGCGGCGATCTTTGCGACCGCCTGCATCATGGTCTCGTTTTCGCCCTCGGGAAAAGCAACGCGCATAGGCTTGGCGGCAGCCCGCTCGCGCAGGGTCTGCATCAGGTCCATGGCAGCTACTCCATCTCTTCGGCAGTGCGCTCGATAAGCTCGCCGACGGTCTTCATGACCATGACCTCGCGAACGGGGACCTCGGCATCGAGCTCGTTCTCGATCATGGAGGTCAGTGCGATCATCTTCATCGAGCCCTTGCCCAGGGTCTCAAACGTCGTCTCGGGAGTCACATCGCCGTCATAGTTGTAAGCGGACTTGGCAAAATCGCAGATCTGCTGAGTGAGTTCTTCGTTCATGATGGTGCCTTTCTAAGATAAAAAGAGGGGCGGCCACGGCGGGCTGGAGACATGGGTCCCGCCGTGGCCTAAGAGAGGAATCGAATTGTTAAAAGGGTGAAAGCCTAGTCGTCAAGCTCAAACGTGAGCTCTTTGTAGCCCGGTCGGTCGATAACCTTGGCATGGACGCCAACGGTCTCGCCCGCCATGAGCTTGGCGCGGATCTCGGGGGCCTTCTTCTTGGTAATGCCGTAGATGACGTAGGTGTACTGAGAACCCTCGTCAATATCGACGGCGCCGTAGGCGTACTTGCCATACTCCTTGAGGTAGGGCTTGTCGTTCTGCGGACCAGGCAGGGTAAAATCGATCAGATGACCGTGACCGGAAACCTGGACCCAATCGGTCTTGTGGTAGCCGCAGGCATTGCAGGCAAGGTGGGGCGGAAACTCGACGGCTCCGCACTCGGGGCACTGGCGCGCCCAATAGATGCCCTCTTCAAGACCCGTGTAGAACTTCTTGACCACGGGCTCCATATCTTTGAGTTGCATGAGAATACTCCTTATGGGAAATCGAAAACCGCGGTCGCTTAGGCGACGGTACGAAGGATCTGGCAGCGCACGTTCTGAGAACCGCCAAAACCGCGCAGGAAGGCCGTCTCGGGAACCTTCTTCATCTGGGTTGCACCGGCGACGCCACGCATTTGCTTAACGGCCTCGACGATATCGGCGATGCCGGATGCGCCATGAGCGTGGCCGAAGTTGCAACGGCCACCGTGCGGGTTGATGGGCTTATCGCCATCAAAAGCGGTGCGGCCATCGATCGCATACTTCCAAGCCTCGCCGCGCGGAATATAGCCGCACTCCTCAGCCGAGACGATCTCGGAAGCCAGGAAGAAGTCATTGCACATGAACAGGTCGATCTCGTCGGGGCTCACGCCGGTAAGGTCGTAGACCTGCTTGGCGGCAAGCTCGGTAGCCCAGTGCTCATTGTGAAGCAGGCCGGCCTCGACGGCAGAGGCGCCCGTGCCCAGAACCTCAATAGGTGCATACGGGACACCCATGGCCTTGGCCTTCTCCGTGGGCATCACGACAACAGCTGCGGCACCGTCGCACTTCTTCTCGAAGCCGGTAACGCGCAGGTACTGCGTAACGCGCGGGTTATACATGCTCTTGAGATACTCGTCGGCGGTATCGAACCCAGCTGCCTTCGCATCCTCCTCGACCGTGGTCTCATACCACGCAAGGGGATTCAGGACGGCGCCGCGGCGAAGGCTCTTGGTAAGGCCGTTCAGGGCGTCATCGATCTGATCGGCGGTAAGGTCGTACTGCATCGAATACTCGTTGATCCAGTTGTCGAACGACACGCCGAAGGCGCCATCGAGCGGACGACCATAAGCGCGGTCATAAATCTTATCGAGCGAGGGAATCATGACGTCGAGCGTAAAGTCCTGACGGATATGGGAGGGCATATGCTCGACGGGAAGAGTCGAAGCCAAATCGCAGGCACCCGTAAGAACAACATCGTAGGCACCGGAGGCGACTGCCATCACGGCCTGCTCAAGGGCGACGTAGCCCGTGCAGCAAGCCTCGGAATGATGGACGGAGCCCTTGGCACGAACGCCAAACCAATCGGCAACCTGCATGTTGGGGGTAATGCAATCGCCAACGAGATACGGATTGGCGCTGCCGTGATAGAAAAAGTCGATATCGCGGGGCTCAAGACCGGCATCGGCAATTGCCTCGAGGGCCGCATAGCCAAACGCCTCGCCCTCGCCAATGCCCTGGGTCTCGGGATGCTCCTCAAAATCCTTGAACGGGGTGCAGCCTACGCCTACAATCGAGACGCTGCGCATGTTCTTTCCGAGCGTAACCACTGAATATCACATCCTAATCATGTGAAGGTGTACGGAGTGATGGCGCAGTCCAGCCGCGAGCGAAGGTGAGAGAGCGCTCGCGGCTTTTCCGTGCCGTCACACGTTGAACTACTGCAGTGGTTCTTTTGAACGTAGCTTTAGTTTATGAGGGGTTAAACGAGACACGTGAGACAAAAAGCCCCGATGTGTCCCATCATATGGGACACATCGGGGCCAGGCGTTCCAAATAGCAGATAAACGGACTCGTATTATTTGAGTTAATGATCCGAGATATCTAAAATTCGCCCTGAATACAACCGTTTATCCCCAGATATCGACCGCTCACGCGAGCGGCCTTTCAAAATCGGGAATACGTGGGTGCCAATGACGCGACGCGTCGTCGACAAACAGCGGTGCGTAGAACATGCGATTGAGGGCAGCGGCAACGGTGCGCGCCTCAAGGTCGGGCCGGGCCTCGAGCCAATACTGAATGAGGTTATGGTGACCCGCAAGCGCAAAGGCTAGATACAGGTCGAGGTCCGTTTCATCGGAAAATGTCGAGCGAAGCCGATTGCGAAAATAGTCATGCATAAAGATCGTTGCCTTGTGAGCAAACACCGGATCGCCGTTATCGCTGTTAAGCGCCAAAACTTTCAAGCGATTAGCCTGGAGAATCTCCATGCGCTTGATCATCGTGGGCGTAGGATCCAGCTGCGCATCGCCAAAACGAGCCTCCAGCGCAACATCATTGATGTCCTGCATATTCTGGAGCAGCTCATCTTCAAAACGTTTAACCACATCATCGACAGAGCGATAACAGCGATAGAACGTCGATTTGGAAGTATGGGCAAGGCGAAGTACCTCGGCCACCTTAATCGACTGCACCGGAGTTGCCGTCATAAGCTCAAAGACGGCATCCTCGATCCGTGAAGCGGTATCGTTTTGAGCGTTCAGTGGCATAGCGGCCTCCCCTATTGTCGATTGGCTCCTATGCTACCCGAAAGGTGTGCTCCTTGAGGACGATACGAGGCATAGAGCGCGCCGCACAAGAGATGACGCAGCGACCGTATGTCACCGACGAAGTATTCCATCCGTCGGGCATACCGTCTTTGCGAGGGTCAATCGAAAACCCGACACCCTCAGCCTTGAGAATGGCCTCGATGCGCGTCCACGTCTGACTCAGACGAAGATTGCGTTCTTGCAAATTGGAGGCAGCGTTAATCCACGCGCGCTCGTCGTCGTTCGCCATACGCTCAACCGCAACGGGAGCAATCTCATCGATCGCCTCGATATCCACGCCAATAGGTCCTCCGCCCGACCGAGCAGCATCGGAAACAGCGAGGACGGCCACGCTTCCGCCATGTGAAATGGAAATAGAGGGGGCCTCCCCATCCACAAGCTCGATCTTGCCGAAAGCAGAACGCGCAAGCTGGGTGTCATCGAAGACACCCAGGGCGTCGCGAAGAAGCAGACCCACGCCTGCGGCTTCCCTCCGAGACGCAATTGGGAGATCCCCATTGGAGGCACGTAAGGCATAGCGTCCCGCGATTGATGCCATATCAACGGTCTCGCCGGGATCGATCGCAGAAACGTCAACGAGATGCACGGTTATGTTCAAAATGGTCAACCCCCACTCGATTGAGATGACAAGGCTAAGCAGACGCTCAGAACCGCTCATTCATGAATCGAGGTACCTTTTGCCGGCGATTTGGCGACCCATTTGGCGGCATAAAACAAAACAGCCCAGAGGCCAAGCCTCTGGGCTGCGAACATTTGGTGGGCGTTAGAAGATTTGAACTTCTGACCTCTTCCGTGTCAGGGAAGCGCTCTCCCCCTGAGCTAAACGCCCAAATGGAGCGGACAACGGGGCTCGAACCCGCGACCCCAACCTTGGCAAGGTTGTGCTCTACCAACTGAGCCATGTCCGCTTACGAGGATTAATCATACGTGATGCCCGCATCCTATGCAAGAACTTTTTTTGAAATATTTTGCGACGCCCTCGCGAAGACATCAGCCACCACGGAAGGCACAGGCAAACGCAAACTCGCCGCAAGAGGCCCCTACAACTCAGCGAGCATGATCCAGACAGAGCTGTCCTGCGCGAGCCTGCCATCTGCGAGCGGTGATGAGGTGAGCAGGACCCTGCCCGCCGGCAGCTCCACGGGTGCTGCACCGAAGTTCGTCACACACGCCCAGCCGTTGTCGCGGCGATAGGCGATGACGCCGCCCTCAGCGCCCTCGGCACCATCCGCAAGACCGGTGCGCCCGTCAAGATCGAGCCACGCAAGATCGTTAGCGCACCCGTGCAGCTTGCGCCGCAGCCAGAGGGCGTCACGATAGAGCGCAAGCATCGATGTCGGGGCCGCTTCTTCCCTATCGACAGCGTAATCGGAAAACCATGCAGGCTGTGGCAGATGGGGCGCCGCATCGGCGTCCGCCGGCGAAAACCCAAACGATCCGCCCTGCGTGGGATCGTCCGCCGCCACCCACGGCAGGGGCACACGACAGCCGTCGCGCCCCTTCTCGCGCTTCGGTCCGTGCGTATTGGTCGCAGTGGGATCTTCGAGTGCAGCCCACGGGATATCAGCCACCTCAAAAAGGCCGAGCTCCTCACCCTGATACACGTATGCCGATCCCGGAAGCGCCAGCTCAAGCAAAAGGGCCGCCCGCGCGCGGCGCTCGCCGAGTTCACGGTCCTCGTCATAAGACGACCCGTCGCGTAAGAGCCAGTCGAGCGCAATCTGGTGGTAGCGCGTCGCCTTGATCTGCGGCAGGGCATAGCGCGTCGCCACGCGCGGCACATCGTGGTTGGAGAGTACCCAGGTCGAGGCGGAATCGGATTCGATGGCTGCCTTCAAGCCCTCCTCAATTGCAGCGTGCATGTCATCATAGGTCCAAGTGGCCTTGGCGAACTCAAAGTTAAATGTCTGGCCAAGCTCGCTTGGGCGCGCGTAGAGATACTGGCGCTCGGGCAGCACCCACGCCTCGGCAACGGCACTGCGCGGCGGATTATAGCGGTCGAACACGCGGCGCCACTCGCGATAGATCTCGTGAACCTCATTGCGATCCCACAGCGGATGGGTGCCGTCGTCAACCATGTCATCGCCCTCGGCGAGATGCCACTGGTCGAGATCATCGCGGTCGAGATCCTTGGCGAGACCGTGTGCCACATCAATGCGAAAGCCGTCGACGCCTCGATCGCTCCAAAACGCCAGAACGTTGCAAAAGAACGCGCGAACCTCGGGGCATGACCAGTCAAAGTCCGGCTGCTCGGGCGTAAACATGTGCAGATACCACTGACCGTCCGCAACACGCGTCCAGGCGGGGCCGCCAAAGTTGGCATTCCAATTGGTGGGAGGCAGCTCACCGTGCTCGCCGCGACCATCGCGGAAGATATAGCGGGCGCGCTCGGGCGATCCGGGACCGGCGGCAAGAGCGGCTTTGAACCAGGGGTGCTGGTTGGACGAATGGTTGGGCACGATGTCGACGATGACCTTGATGCCGCGCGCGTGAGCCGCGGCGATCATGTCATCGAAGTCGTCAAGCGAGCCGAGACGTGGATCGACATCGCAGTAGTCTGCCACATCATAGCCACCATCGACAAGAGGCGATGGGTAAAACGGGCTCAGCCAGATGGCCTCGATACCCAGCCGCTCAAGATAGTCCATCTGCTGGGTAATGCCCGCGATATCGCCCAGACCCGAACCAGTCGAATCCTTAAACGAGCGCGGGTAAATCTGATAGATCGCGGCATCGGACATCCATGAGCGCGAGGAGGACTTTTCCGTAGCCATGGGGTGTATCTCCCTTGCAACGAGGTTTTGCGAGATGCCCACGATGATACGCCCAAAGCTGACATTCACGGCAAATAACGCCACAGCCACGCCCCAAAACGCTCGCCCCCTCTCGGGTTCGAGCCCATGCGAT
>USHZ01000065.1 GCA_900554595.1 uncultured Collinsella sp.
CGGGCCGGAGCCGACGACGGCGACCTTCTTGCCGTTCTTGGGGGCCATCTTGGGCGTGGAGGCGAGCTCGGGGCGGTCACCCAGGAAGCGCTCGAGCTGGCCGATGGCTACGGGCTCGGACTTCTTACCGCGGATGCACTTGCCCTCGCACTGGTTCTCCTGCGGGCAGACGCGGCCGCAGATAGCGGGAAGCATGGAGTCCTCGCGGATGGTATCGAGGGCGCCGCCGAAGTCCTTCGCGCGAATCTGCTCGATAAAGCGGGGGATGTTGATGTTGACGGGGCAGCCCTCAACACAGAACGGCTTCTTGCAGTTGAGGCAGCGCTCGGCCTCGGCCAGCGCCATCTCCTCGGTGAAGCCCTTGTCGACGGGGCGGAAGTCGCAGGCGCGCTCGGCAGCCGGCTCCTCGTTATCGGGGGTGCGGGGCGACTTCATATCGGCAACGAAACGACCGTTAACTAGTGGCATGCGCAGCTCTTTTCCTCATAGGCCTTGAGGGACTCGCCCTCTTCGGAACGGTAAGCGGCCTGGCGGGCACGAAGGTCATCCCAGTCGACCAGGGTGGCATCGAAGTCGGGGCCGTCGACGCAAGCGAACTTGGTTACGCCGCCCACCTCGACGCGGCAGCAGCCGCACATACCGGTGCCGTCAACCATGATGGGGTTGAGCGATGCGGTGATGGGGGTGTCGTACTTCTGGGCGGTGAGGGTCGAGAACTTCATCATCGGAACGGGGCCGACGCAGAAGACCTGGCTCACGGCCTTGTCCTGCAGCAGACGCTCCAGCGGAGCGGTGACAACGCCCTGCTCGCCGTAGGAGCCGTCGTCAGTGGTGATGTGGATGTGGTCCTCGTCGAGGAGCTCGCGGAACTGGTCCTCCATGAGCAGGAGGTCCTTGGTGCGGGCACCCATGATGGCGTGGACCTCGTGGCCGGTCTCGACCAGGTGCTTGGCGACCGGGAAGGCAATTGCCAGGCCGACGCCGCCGCCAATGACGGCGCAGGGGCCCTCGGCCATCTCGGTGGGAACGCCCAGCGGGCCCACGACGTCGCGCAGCGACTCGCCGGCCTCGTAGGTGGAAAGCATCTCGGTGGTCTTGCCGATCACCATGAAGATGAACTCGACCCAGCCCTCGTCACCGTTCCAGCCGGCCAGGGTAAACGGGACGCGCTCGCCCGTCTCGTTGGCGCGAACCATGAGGAACTGTCCAGCGTGCGCATGCTTGGCGATTGCGGGCGCCTCGATGCGGAACTTGAACACCTTCTCCGAGAACTGCGTCTTCTCCAGGATCTTATACATAGAACCCCTCTCTTGTTAGGGCGACCGAACCGTGCCTCCACGGAAATGGACGGTAGCCCGAATAAAACCGTACGCGCACAGGCGTTGTGCAGACATACGGTGCAAATTATACCCTCATGGGCATGTCGCTTACGTGTGTCTTCGGCGGTTGGGAAAAGGGTTTATCCACTTCGGCCCACCAAAGGGGGAGAGGTTTAGTTTGGTCAGTTTTATCAGGTAAAACGGCAAAGGGGGCCGGCCTCGGGTTGTGATGAGGCCGGCCCCTTTTGGGGTGCTATGCGTGTATGGCGGCGCGCGGTTTATCGTGATGCCGCAACTGGGGCGTTTTGGCAGGTAAAACCTGCCAAAATAAGCCTGCCCCTAAATGATAGGTTTTAGTGCTTGCCGTTGGCGGAGGCGGCGCCGTTGACATGGTCGCGGGCATAGACCACGCCGTGCACAATCGCCAGGCCGGCGGCGTCGGCCGCGCGGGCGCAGGTGTCCTGGAAATCCTCGGCCTCGCGGGCGCGCAGCTGCTTGAGCACGTAGTCTGCCACGGCCATCTTGCCGGGAGGGTTGCCGATGCCGGTGCGGATGCGGCTGAAGTCGCGGCTGCCCATCTTGTCGATGATGGAACGCAGGCCGTTGTGGCCAGCATGGCCGCCGCCCACCTTAACACGCACGTCGCCGGCGGGAATATCGAGCTCGTCGTGGATCACGAGCAGCTCCTCGGCCTTGATCTTGTACTCGCGGCAGAGCTTGGAGATGGGGCCGCCCGAGGTGTTCATGTACGACTGCGGCTTGACCAGCACAATCTGGCGCTTGCCGCCCTCTTCCTCGGCATCGTTGATGTTGATGAGCGCGACCTCGGCGCCGGCCTGGTTTTTCCAGTACGTGACACCGGCCTGACGGGCCAGCTCGTCGATTGCCTTAAAGCCGGCGTTGTGGCGGGTCTCGGCATATTCCTCGCCAGGGTTGCCAAGTCCGGCAACCATGCGAATCTTAAGCGGCTGTGCAGCTGCCATATTTGTCCTTCCGTTACACATAAAAGTTCAATCAACGACAAAGGCTACCACGCCCGCCGAAGGAGAGGAAAGGTTGCAGCAAAGTCATTTCAGAAAACAGCTGCCCCGAGACAGCAGGAAGCCCCGGACACGCCGGGAGGGGTTATCAAAGCGAACATCCCGCAGCCGCAAAGCGGCGAGGACGTTCGCGTGATAACCCCGCAGGCGTGTCCGGGGCTTCCGGAGGGATGCGAGGGTCGAGCGACTACAGCGCGAAGTCGCCGCCGACGAGCGTGGAGACGGGCTCCTCGTGGTAAACGGCGGAGATGGCCTGAGCGAACTCCTCGGCGACCGAGATGGTCTTGATCTTGCCGCCGACCTCGACGGGAATGGCATCGGTGACGACGCACTCGACGATGGGGGCATCGTTCAGGCGCTCGATGGCCGGACCGGAGAAGATGCCGTGGGTGGCGCAGACGTAGATGTCGCCAGCGCCCATAGCCTTGAGCTCCTTGACGTTGGCGCACAGGGTGCCAGCGGTGTCGATCATGTCGTCATTGATGACGCAGGTCTTGCCCTTGATGTCACCGATGATGCCCATGACCTCGGCGGCGTTGTGGCGCGGACGGCCCTTGTGGGCGATGGCCAGGTCGCAGCCGAGCATGTCGGACAGCTTCTTGGCGGCCTTGGCACGACCCACGTCGGGGGAGACGACAACCAGGTTGTCGGTGTCGAAGTTCATGGCGTTGTAGTACTGGCCAAACAACGGCAGTGCGGACAGGTGGTTGACCGGGATATCAAAGAAGCCCTGGATCTGACCCTGGTGCAGGTCGAGGGTGATGATGCGGTCGACGCCGGCGCGCTCGAGCAGGTTGGCGACGAGGCGGGCGGTGATGGGCTCGCGCGGGCCGGCCTTGCGGTCCTGGCGGGCATAGCCGTAGTGGGTGATAACGGCGGTGATGGAGCGGGCGGATGCGCGCTTGGCAGCATCGGTGGCGATGAGCAGCTCCATGAGCATGTCGTTGACGTTGCCGCCGGCCACGGACTGAATCAGGAAGACGTCGGCGCCGCGGACGGTCTCGTCGTAGCGGGCGTAAATCTCACCGTTGGCGAACTGCTTTAGCGTAAGGCCCGAAAGCTCGACCCCAAGGTACTCAGCGATCTTCTGAGCGAGGGGACGGTTGGAGGAACCGGAATACACGCGGATGGACTTGCGCATATTCTCCGACTTCTCGGGATCATTAATCGGCATTACCCTTCTCCTTTATACATCGAATGCCATATAGATGCCTTGTTGCATTGTAACCGTGCGACGGGGCTTATCGAGTCTTGATAACGTCTTTACCGTCAACGGACACGAACCGACCACTCATCCGGTCACGCAGGTCACGATAGAAAAAGGAGCCGTCCCCATGGGAACAGCTCCTTTTGTGCTTGGTAAAACGTTATACCTCGTCGTCCTCGTGCAGGCGGCGGCGGTAATCGGCGGCCCAGCCCTCAATATTTACCTGACGGGCGCGGCCCAGACCGAGTGCGTCGGCCGGGACCGGCTCGGTGATGACGGAGCCAGCGGCCACGAGTGCACCGTCGCCGATCTGGGCGGGCGCGACCATCATGGTGTCGGAACCGATGAAGGCGTCCTTGCCGATGACGGTCTTGTGCTTGTGGACGCCGTCGTAGTTGCAGGTGATGGAGCCCGCGCCTACGTTGACGCCGGAGCCCATGGTGGTGTCGCCGATGTAGGACAGGTGCGGCACCTTGGAGCCCTCGCCGATCGTGGACTTCTTGATCTCCACGTGCGTGCCGGCCTTGGATCCGTCGAGCATGTGGGTGCCCGGGCGCAGGTAGGCGCGCGGACCGCAGTCGACGCCGTTCTCGATGACGGCCTCGATGGCGATGGTCTCATCGATGATGCAGCCGCTGCCGACAGTGGTGTCGGTGAGGCGACTGTTGGGGCCGAGCTGGCACTCTTCGCCCACGGTGACGCGGCCGATCAGATGCGTCTGCGGCCACACGACGGTGTCGCGGCCGATGGTGGCATCGGGGCCGATCCAGGCCTGCGTGGGGTCGATGAACGTGACGCCCTCGGCCATCCAGTGCTCGTTGATGCGGTCGCGCGCGATGGCGGTAAGCTGCGCGAGCTGGATACGGCTGTTGACGCCCAGGCCGTCGCGGTAGTCGTCGCAGTGGAAGATGGAGACTGCTTGGCCGTGACCCTTGAGGATTTCGAGCATGTCGGGCAGGTAGTACTCGGACTGCGCGTTGTCGTTGCCGATCTCGTTAATGTGGGCGGCGAGCTGCGCGCCGTCGAAGGCGTAGCAGCCGGCGTTGCACTCCAGCAGCGTGGCGGCCTGCTCGGGCGTGCAGTCCTTCTGCTCGATGATGCGCTCGATCTGACCATCGGCACCCAGCTTGATGCGGCCGTAGCCAAAAGGATCGGGCGGGGTCATGGTCATGACGGTGCAGGCGAGCTCGCCGGTGGCGACGGTCTGTGCGAACTTGGCGACGGTGTCGGCGGTGATGAGCGGCAGGTCGCCGTTGAGCACGACGACGGGGCCCTGCGTGATGCCGCAGGCCTCGAGCGCGACCTTGACGGCATGGCCGGTGCCCAGGCGCTCGGTCTGCTCGACGCACTCGACCTTGGTGGCGCTGTTGGCGTAGGCGCCATCGATGAGGGCACGCATCTCGTCGGCGTGGCTACCGATGACGACCACGACGCGGCTGCAGCCGGCCTTGATGGTGGCGTCGACGATCCACTGGACCATGGGCTTGCCCAGAATCTTGTGCGAAACCTTGCAGTGGTTCGACTTCATGCGGGTGCCCTCGCCGGCGGCGAGGATGATGGCGGTGGCGTTTGCCATGGTGTGCCTTCCGTTTGAGCGGGCTTGCAACGCGTCCGATGATAGCGCAGGCGTGTGGAGCCGCTGAGAGCGCCAAAGGGGACGGGTTCGTTTGGTCCCGCTGGCGCCCGCACCAAAGGGGACGGGTTCGTTTGGTCCCGCCGACACCTGCGCGTCGTGCGTGGCACGCAGGCCCCTGGTCCGTCCGGCACAAAAAGACCAGCGCGTCGCTGGGGTACTAGGATTCGAACCTAGGTAACGGGAATCAAAATCCCGGGTCCTAACCACTGGACGATACCCCAGCGACGCGCTGGCGCGCATAAGTGTAGCAGCTCGCGACCCCGCGGCGGCGCGAGACGCGGACGACGGGCAAGACGGGACGGGCGAAACCGTTCCCGCCGCCCCGCTAGACGAGAAGGTAGCGCTCGATGAAGTCCGCGAGGCCGTCCTGCTCGTTCGTGAGCGGCAGCGTGTAGTCCGCCGCCTCGCGGGCGACCTCGGTGGCGTTGCCCATGGCGATGCCGAGGCCCGCGGCGCGCAGCATCTCGACATCGTTGCCCGAGTCGCCGATGGTGCACACGTTGTCGATCGTGTAGCCCAGGCGCTCCGCCACGGTGGCAAGGCCCCCCGCCTTGCTCACGCCGGGCACGTTGTACTCGACATTGTTGGGCCCGCAGGGGTTGGACGTGAGGTTGAGCTCGTCTCCGATGGCGATGAAGTCGTCGTCGCGCCACGGCGCGGCGTAGCGCACGCCCACCTTCACGACGCCCCAGCGGTTGGCCTCGATGAGCGCGGGCACGTCGTAGCAGGTGAGGGGCTCCTTCCAGCGCTCCTTGCCGCGGACGCGCACGTACTCGTCTCTGCTGATGCAGTCGCCCAGGCGCGTGCCGTAGGGGTCATCGAGGCACAGGTAGATGACGACGCCGGGCTGCTTGAGCCTGCGGATGAGTTCGGCGGCCGTCCTGGGGTCGATGACGTCGTGGCGCAAGAACTCGCCGGTCGTGCGGTCACGGATGACCGAGCCGCACGCGCAGACGGTGTAGTGGAACTCGTCCATGCCCAACACGCTCTGGCAGAGGCGCTGCCAGGTGCGTCCCGTCGTGGGGACGGGTTCGATGCCGTGCTCGATGAGCGCGCGCACCGCCGCCTTCGTGCGGGGCGAGACGCTCTTGTCGTCTCGCAGGAACGTTCCGTCCAGGTCGAATCCGAACACCTTGATGTCGCGTGCCCTCGCCGCGACCTCGTCTTCCGTGAGCCCCATGATGCCGCCGTTCTCCTCGTCGTTAGCTCTCCCCATGATAGCGGCCCAAAGTTGTCTGGCCCCTTTGGGACGCGGGGGCGGGCGCCCGGAACGGTGGCCGCCCCCTCGTTCCGGTCCCGCGCCGCCCGCCGAACTTGCGCTTGCGCCAGCGGGCGCGTCTGCTACAGTGGGGCAACTGTTGACGGAGGAGACCAGATGAGCCAGAGCGTCACCAACAACGCAGCGCTTCTAGGCCTAGTGCTACTACCTGCGGGTACGCGCTAGGGTCAGTCCCTTTAGTCTTTTTTGGCACCCACGCGTCCCGCGTCTTGGCACGGATTCTCGCGCAGGGTGTTTTCTTTTTTTCTCGGCCAGCACATGGGCCTGAGTGCTCCCACGACGCATCCCGTGCCCCCGGCGCGCGACGCACAACGTGAAGGAGCAACCATGACACGCAAGATCGCCATCTTTGACACCACCCTGCGCGACGGAGAGCAGTCCCCCGGCGCCTCCATGAACACCGAGGAGAAGCTCATCGTCGCCCAGCAGCTCATCCGCATGGGCGTCGACGTCATCGAGGCCGGCTTCCCCATCTCGAGTCCCGGTGACTTCAAGAGCGTCTCCGAGATTGGCAGAATCGCCGGTGACGCCTGCACCGTCTGCGGTCTCACGCGCGCCGTGGACAAGGACATCGAGGTTGCGGCCGAGGCGCTCAAGACGGCCGGGCGCCCGCGCATCCACACCGGCCTGGGAGTCTCGCCCTCTCATCTGCGCGACAAGCTCCACCTCACCGAGGAGCAGGCCATCGAGCGCGCCGTCCATGCCGTGAGCTACGCCCGCAAGTTCGTGGACGATGTCGAGTTCTACGCCGAGGACGCCGGCCGCTCCGACCAGGAGTTCCTCGTGCGCATCGTCCAGGCGGCCGTGCGCGCCGGCGCCACCGTCGTCAACATCCCGGACACCACGGGCTACAACATGCCCTGGAACTTCGGCACGCGCATCGCAGACCTGCGCGAGCGCGTCGACGGCATCGAGGACGTCACCATCTCCGTCCACACGCACAACGACCTGGGCATGGCCACGGCGCTGGCCCTCGACGCCGTCATGAACGGCGCCACGCAGATCGAGTGCACCATCAACGGCCTGGGCGAGCGAGCCGGCAACACCTCGCTCGAGGAGGTCGTCATGGCCATCAAGATGCATGGCGAGGCGCTCGACGCCCACACGGACGTCGTGACGCAGGAGCTTACGCGCGCCAGCAAGCTCGTGAGCTCCATCACCGGCATCAACGTGCAGCCCAACAAGGCCATCGTGGGCGCGAACGCCTTCGCGCACTCCTCGGGCATCCACCAGGACGGCGTGCTCAAGGCCCGCGACACCTATGAGATCATCGACCCGGCCGACGTGGGCGCCGCCGGCTCCGAGATCATCCTCTCGGCCCGCTCCGGCCACGCGGCGCTGCGCCACCGCCTCGGCGAGCTGGGCTACACGTTCGTCGACGAGGACTTCGACGACGTCTACAACCGCTTCCTGGAGATCGCCGACCAGAAGAAGGAGGTCTTCGACGAGGACCTCGAGGCCATGGTCCAGGAGCGCCAGCGTGACGTGAAGGCCGTCTACACGCTCGACGCGCTGCAGGTCTCCTGCGGAGACCCCCTCGTGCCCACGGCCACGGCCACGATCACCGACGAGGTGGGCGCCACCCACGTCGTGTGCGCCACGGGCAGCGGCCCGGTTGACGCCGCGTACAAGGCCATCGACAAGGTCGTGGCCGTGCACGGCGACCTGTCCGAGTTCAACGTCAAGGCCATCACGCGCGGCATCGACGCCATCGGCGAGGTCACGGTGCGCATCACGGCCGACGACGGCAAGATCTACACCGGCCGCGGCGCGGACAACGACATCATCGTGAGCTCCGCGAAGGCCTACGTGAACGCCGTGAATCGCATGATTCAGACCACCCGCTCCAAGGAGGGCAAGTAAATGACGCGTCCCATGACCATGGCCGAGAAGATCCTGGCCGCCCACGCAGGCCTGCCCGAGGTCGTCCCCGGCCAGCTCGTCGAGTGCAACCTCGACCTCGTGCTCGTCAACGACATCACGGCGCCCATCGCCATCAAGACCGTGAACGAGATCGGCGCCGGCGTGTTCGACCGCGACCGCATCTGCCTCGTGCCCGACCACTACAGCCCCAACAAGGACATCAAGAGCGCCGAGCAGACCAAGGTCACGCGCGACTTTGCCCACGAGCACAAGATCACTAACTACTTCGAGCAGGGCTGCATGGGCATCGAGCACGCCCTTCTGCCCGAGCAGGGCGTCGTGGTGCCTGGCGACCTCATGATTGGTGCGGACTCCCACACCTGCACCTACGGCGGTATCGGCGCGTTCTCCACCGGCGTGGGCTCCACGGACGCCGGCGTGGGCATGGCAACGGGCCGCGCCTGGTTCAAGGTTCCCGAGACGATCCGCTTCGTCATCGACGGCGAGCTTCCCGCCGGCGCCACCGCCAAGGACGTCATCCTGCACATCATCGGCATGATCGGCGTGGACGGCGCCCTGTACTGCGCCATGGAGTTTGGTGGCTCTACGATCGAGAACCTCTCGGTGGAGGGACGCCTCACCATCGCCAACATGGCCATCGAGGCGGGCGGCAAGGCCGGCCTCTTTGAGGTGGACGACAAGTGCCGCGAGTGGGTTGCCAAGCGCGCCCGCCGCGAGCCGCGCGAGTTCCACCCGGACGCCGACGCCACCTACAAGCAGGTCATCCACATCGACGCGGCCGACATCGTCCCGTGCGTCTCCTGGCCGCACCTGCCGAGCAACACCCATCCCGTCACCGAGAGCCGCCACATCGAGATCGACCAGGCGGTCATCGGAAGCTGCACGAACGGCCGCATCGAGGACATGCGCGCGGCCGCTGACGTCCTGCGCGGCCGCGCCGTGGCCGAGGGCGTGCGCTGCATCGTGATCCCGGCCACGCAGAAGGTGTGGCTGCAGTGCGTCCACGAGGGCCTCATGGACGTGTTCGTCAACGCCCACTGCGTGGTCTCCACGCCCACGTGCGGTCCGTGCCTGGGCGGCTATATGGGCATCCTCGCCGCGGGCGAGCGCTGCGTGAGCTCAACCAACCGCAACTTCGTGGGCCGCATGGGCGACCCGACGAGCGAGGTCTACCTCGCGAGTCCGGCCGTGTGCGCCGCGAGCGCCGTCGCCGGCCACATCGCCCTTCCGGCGGACCTCGACTAGCCCGGCCCAACGAACCAGAAGGGAATCACATGCAGTTCAAGGGAACCGTATTCCGCTATGGCCGCGACATCGACACCGACGTCATCATCCCCGCGCGCTACCTCAACACCTCCGACCCGGCAGAGCTGGCCAAGCACTGCCTGGAGGACCTGGACAAGACCTTCGTGGAGCGCGTCACGCCCGGCGACATCGTGGTCGCCGACGAGAACTTTGGCTGCGGCTCCTCGCGCGAGCACGCCCCCGTGGCCATCAAGGCCGCCGGCGTCTCGTGCGTCATCGCCAAGAGCTTCGCGCGCATCTTCTACCGCAACTCGATCAACATGGGCCTGCCCATCCTCGAGTGCCCGGAGGCCTGCGACGCCATCTCCGACGGCGACGTCGTGAGCGTGGACGCAGACACCGGCACCA
>USHZ01000066.1 GCA_900554595.1 uncultured Collinsella sp.
GCCGCGGCGTGCCGCAGATCGAGGTCACCTTCGACATCGACGCCAACGGCATCGTCAAGGTATCCGCTAAGGACAAGGGTACCGGCAAGGAGCAGCAGATCACCATCTCCGGCTCCACCGCTCTGTCTGACGACGAGGTCGATCGCATGGTCAAGGACGCCGAGGCTCATGCCGAGGAGGACAAGAAGCAGAAGGAAGAGGTCGAGGTCCGCAACCAGACCGACAGCCTGTGCTACTCCACCGAGCAGACCCTCAACGAGCTGGGCGACAAGGTTTCCGCCGACGTGAAGTCCAAGGCCGAGGCCGCTATCGCCGACGCCAAGAAGGCGCTCGAGGGCTCTGACGTCGAGGCCATCAAGGCCGCTGGCGAGTCCCTGCAGTCCGTGGCCTACGAGCTGGCTCAGGTTGTCTACGCCGACGCTCAGCAGCAGACCGACGGCGCCGCCGGTGCCCAGCCTGCCGACGATGACGTTGTCGACGCCGACTACGAGGTTGTGGACGACGAGGACAAGTAATCATGTCCGCCCGTAAAGCTCGCACGGAGGCGGCTGCCGCTGGCGCCGCCCCCGTTGACTCTGAGGAGAAGGACGTGAAGATTCCCGTAGAGGCCGTCGACGATACCGAGGTCAATGAGACCGAGGCCGTCGAGGCTGCCGAGAACCAGGTAGAGGATTCCAACAAGGAGGCGACGATGACCGAGGACGAGATGGTGGAAGCTGCTATCCGCGCCGGTGAGGAAGCCGCCGACAACGACTTTAAGCTCAAGTTCGAGCAGGCCCAAAAGGAGCTCGCCGACGTGCGCAATGAGCTCGATGCTGCGGCAGAGGCTCAGAAGGCCGCCGAGGACAAGGCAAAGGACGCCACCGAGCGCACCGCCCGTCTGCAGGCCGACTGGGAGAACTTCCGTCGCCGCACCGCCAACGAGCGCATCGCCGAGCGCGAGCGCGCGACCGAGAAGCTCGTCACTGCGCTGCTGCCGGTGGTTGACGATATCGAGCGTGCAATTGACCATGCCCGTAGCCAGGAGCTTTCCGACGATTTTAAGCAGTTCGTCGATGGCGTTGACGCGGTGCATGCCAAGCTGCTCGACGTGTTTGCGCACGAGGGCGTTGAGCCCATCGACCCCAAGGGCGAGGCGTTCGATCCGCTCGAGCACCAGGCCGTGGGGCGTGTCGAGGACGCATCGCAGTACGACGAGACCGTCAACGACGTGTACCAGAAGGGCTACCGCATGGCGGACCGCATCCTGCGTTCCGCGATGGTGACGGTGACCTACGGTGGCGAGAAGCGCCCCGCACCGGAGCCCGAAGCGGCGCCCGAGGATGCCACGGCCGATACGGCCGAGGGCACCGAGGAGTAATTGAGAAGGGCCCCGGGGCAACACCCGGGGCCCTTTCTGGCCTAGTGCCATATGAAAGCATGAGCCGTCGTCTGCATGGACGGCGGACGTAACAGGAGAGGAGCTACGATGGCTGCAGGCAAAACCTTCTATGACATCCTGGGCGTATCCAAGAGCGCCTCCGACAAAGAGATCAAGAGCGCGTTTCGCAAGCTCGCGCAAAAATATCACCCCGATGCCGGCGGCGACGAGGCCAAGTTTAAGGAGATTAGCGAGGCCTACGAGACGCTTTCGGACGAGAAGAAACGCAAAGAGTACGACCAAATGCTCATGTTCGGCGGCATGCCGGGCGCGGGCGGCGCGTATGGCGGTAGCTACGGCGCCGGTGCCGGCGCGAGCGGCTGGGGCGATATCTTCGACAGCATCTTTAGCGGCAACGGCGCCTGGGGCAGCGATTGGGGCTCGGGCTTTGCCGGGGCCGCGGGCGCTGCCGGTGCGGGCGCGGGCCGCAACCGCGCGCGCAAGGGCGGCGACCTGTCGCTGACTGTCGACGTAACGGCCGAGGACGCGTTCCGCGGCGTGACGCACAAGGTCACCTACCGCATTCCCTCGACGGGCGAGCAGCAGACCATCACGGTCTCGGTGCCTGCGGGTGCGGTCGACGGCGGCAAATTGCGTTACAAGCGCCGTGGCGAGTACGGCGTTGCCGGAGGCGAGCGCGGCGACCTGGTCGTGACCACGCACGTGGAGGAGCATCCGCTGTTTAGGCGCAAGGGTGCCGATGTGACCATGGAGGTACCGGTCTCGGTCTATGAGGCGGCGCTCGGCTGCACGGTGGATGTGCCCACGCCCGGCGGCGCGACGGTTCGTCTGAAGGTGCCCGCTGGCACCCAGACGGGCAAGAAGTTCCGCTTTAAGGAGATGGGTGCGCCCGACGTTAAGCATCGCGGCCGCACGGGTGCGCTGCTCGTCGAGATCAAGGTGCAGGTTCCCACGAACCTGTCCGACGATGAGCGCGATGCCATGACCAAGCTGCGCGAGGCCGACACGCGCGACTATCGCGAGAAGGTCAACCGTTACAAGGCGACGTTCTAGTTTGGTTGCGTGGCCCACGGGCTGGCCGCAGGCTTATGATGGAGATGTGCGAGACGGAAAGGGGTCAGGTAGCATGGCCGAGGACAATAGGAACAAACCGCTGTATATGATCAGCGTGGCGGCCGAGCTGACCGGCATGCACCCGCAGACTCTGCGCGTCTATGAGTCCAAGGGCCTGGTGAATCCTCAGCGCTCGGGCGGTAACACGCGCCTGTATTCGCGTGCCGATATCGAGCGTCTGGAGCTCATCAACCAACTGACCGACGAGGGCATCAACCTTGCCGGCGTGGTGCGCATCCTCGATATGAAGGAGCGTGCTGAGGAGCGCGAGCGCGAGAACGAGAAGCTCCGCGCCCGCGTACGCCAGCTCGAGGAAGAGCTGCACGAGTACAAGATGCAAAAGAAGATCACCGCCCTGGCCCCGCGCGACGGCTCGGTCAACCCCGAGCAAGTCATGCGCAAGCTTTTGGGCGCCGGCGGGGATTTCTAGGTTCCGCCGTTCTAGCGAACGGCGGACCAGTCGACGCTGCGCGGGCCGCATTTGGACAATCTGACGTTCAACTTCAAGGGCGCGACCAGAAGGTCAGCGCCCTTTCGTTTCACGTCACCTTGTCTCAAATGCGATCCGCTCGCTGTCCGTCCTCAACCTGCGGCGTTGCCTTGCTCGCTCTGGTGTGGTCATTGGGGACGTTCTTAAATGACTAGTCGGAAGGGACACTCCTTGCACCAAATCTGCCGGACCGCACCGGGCTTGCCCTTTACTTTACCGAGATAAAGTGAACGTGTAGATTCGTAACCCACTCGCAACCGTTCTATGGCACGATATTGAACGAATGTATGCTATGCGCCCAAATCTTTTGGGCAGAGTGGGAGACAGTATGGTTAAGCTGTACGAGGACGGCATCTACCTGCGCGGCGGCAGCGAGGTTGTGCCTGCGGCCGAGGCTGCCGAGTGCGGTATTACGCAGACGCCCGAGGATGCCAAGCGCGGCACCATCGCGTATTCGATCCTCCAGGCACACAATACGTCCGGCGACCCCGAGGCGCTCAAGATTCGCTTCGATGCCATGGCGAGCCATGACATCACCTTTGTCGGCATCATCCAGACGGCGCGCGCCTCGGGCATGGAGCAGTTCCCGCTGCCCTACGTGCTTACCAACTGCCATAACTCGCTGTGCGCCGTGGGCGGCACCATCAACGAGGACGACCACGTCTTTGGCCTCTCGGCTGCCAAGAAGTACGGCGGCATCTTCGTCCCGCCGCACATCGCCGTCATCCACTCCTTTATGCGTGAGAACTTCGCCGGCTGCGGCAAGATGATCCTGGGCTCCGACTCGCACACCCGCTACGGCGCCCTGGGCACCATGGCCGTGGGCGAGGGCGGCGGCGAGCTGGCAAAGCAGCTGCTGCGCGACACCTACGACGTCGCCTATCCCGGCGTCGTCGCCATCTACCTCACGGGCGCCCCGCGTCCCGGCGTCGGCCCGCACGATGTGGCGCTCGCCATCATCCGAGCCGTCTTTGCCAAGGGCTACGTTAAGAACAAGGTCATGGAGTTTGTGGGCCCGGGCATCGCGAGCATGACGACCGATTACCGCAACGGCGTCGACGTCATGACCACCGAGACCACCTGTCTGTCGAGCATCTGGGCCACCGACGAGGACACGCACGCATTCCTGGCCATGCACGGCCGCGGCGACGACTACCGCGAGCTCAAGCCCGCCGATGTCGCCTACTACGACGGTTGCGTCGAGGTCGACCTGTCGAGTATCAAGCCCATGATCGCGCTGCCGTTCCATCCTTCCAACGGCTTTGAGATCGACGAGCTCAACGAGAACCTCGAGGACATCCTGCACGAGGTGGAGCTCGAGGCCGCCAAGATCGGCGAGGGCAAGACGCACTTTAGCCTGCTCGACAAGATCGTCGACGGCAAGCTGCACGTGCAGCAGGGCGTTATCGCCGGCTGCTCGGGCGGCAACTACGACTCCGTGGTCCAGGCTGCCCGCGTGCTCAAGGGCGCCAACACCGGCTGCGGCGAGTTCTCGCTGTCGGTCTATCCCACGAGCCAGCCCGTGGCGCTCGAGCTCACGCGCCGCGGCTACATCTACGACCTTATGGAGGCCGGCGCGATTGTGCGCACGGCATTCTGCGGCCCGTGTTTCGGCGCCGGCGACACGCCCGCCAACAACGGCCTTTCGATCCGCCACACTACGCGCAACTTCCCCAACCGCGAGGGCTCCAAGCCGGGCAATGGCCAGCTGAGCGCCGTGGCTCTGATGGACGCCCGCTCCATTGCGGCGACGGCTGCCAACGGCGGCGTCCTGACGTCGGCGACCGACCTGCCCGAGGAGACTTGGGACGAGGCCTGCGAGTACACTTTTGACGACGCGCCGTACAAAAAGCGCGTGTACTGGGGCTTTGGCAAGGCGGAGCCCGCCGACGAGCTGGTCGAAGGCCCCAACATCAAGCCGTGGCCCGCGATGGAGCCCCTCGGCGACGACATCCTGCTCAAGGTGTGCTCCAAGATCATGGACCCGGTCACCACGACCGACGAGCTCATTCCTTCGGGCGAGACGAGCTCCTTCCGCTCCAACCCGCTGGGTCTGGCCGAGTTTACGCTCAGCCGCCGCGATCCGGCCTATGTCGGTCGCTCCAAGGAGGTTGACGCCGTGGAAAAGCGCCGCGTTGCCGGCGAGGCGGCAGGTGACCTGGCGGCACTCGATGCCGAGCTTGCCGGTGTGTTTGAGGCGCTGACCGGCGCGGGTGTCGCGGCGGACGCCAAGGCGACCGAGTACGGCTCCATGCTCTATGCCAAGAAGCCCGGTGACGGTTCCGCCCGCGAGCAGGCCGCGAGCTGTCAGCGCGTGATTGGCGGCTTGGCCAACATCGTCCACGAGTACGCCACCAAGCGCTATCGCTCCAACGTGATGAACTGGGGCATGGTGCCCTTCCAGATGGAGGCCGAGCCCAACTTTGAGGCGGGCGACTACGTCTTCGTGCCGGGTATCCGTGCCGCGCTCGATGGCGATCTAAAGAGCATCGCTGCCTACGTGGTGCGTGCCGACGGTTCGGTCGAGCAGATTGAACTCTACATTGCCGATATGACGGCCGAGGAGCGTGCCATCGTCAAGGCCGGCTGCCTGATCAACTACAACAAGTTCAAGGCCGCTGCCGAGTAACGTTGCTGTACGCCCCGGACACACCTTTCCCTCGTGCTCACGCGCTTCGCGAGGGTCGCCCGAGGGAAAGGTGTGGCCGGGGCTACTGCGACGTTCTCGTTGGGTCTTGAGGGACGCTAATAAATAGACTTGCTTGATGCCGCCTCTTTTTATTGGGGCGGCTTCTTTTTGTCGAAAACCACCACATTGGGGACAGGCACCTTTGTGGTGGTGGGGACGAGCTCGATGTTGTTGTGATTGTTGAGCGGCATGTTAATGGGCGACTCTACAGGATTTCATCCGGGCTGGCGGGCTTGGTTGTTTTGGGGATGCCGAGTTTGGATGACGCGAAATCGTCAACATTGTCCTTAATTCCGTCTTTGGTGTAGACGGTGACCGTATAGGTGCTGTGTCCGAATTCGCCCTTGTCGCGTGTTGCCCAGGCATCCCAGTAGGCGGCCCCGTTTCGCCCTTTGATTTTTCCGACACGGCGGAGTTCTGTTCGCTTTAATTTCTGGTTGCTATAGATGGTTCGACCGGCCTCCTCGGTGAGCCCGCACTGTCCAAGCATCTTGTCGAGGACTTGGTTCATGTGGCGCTCATCGGTGTTTGGCGCGTAGTCGTAGGCGAGGGTGATGGAGCCGAGGGGCTGGTCGTCGATCAAATAATTCATCGCCTGAGGTTCAAGGCAGAAATAAGGAGAACGTCCATCGACCTGACCGAGCAGCGGCAGCTTTGACCGCCAAAGCCCGGTGGGAATTGCGTCTTCGTAGAACACACCACGGCAGATAAAGGAGAGCGAGGTGGCACGCGAGCCGGCGTCGACCATTCCGCATAAATCGAAGGGCGAGGCGATACCGAGGGAAAAGGGTGTGACGACGATAAAGAAGAACATCGCGATGGGTATGGCGAAAATGGTAATGACGTTGCGACCGGTGGAATGAGACGGCTTCATATGCGCTCCTCGAGACAAAGATCTGTTGAGGATAGGCAGAAATGGATATGTTCAGAGAACAATTCAAGTTTAATCTCATGGCGCGAGATGGTCGACCGTTAGCGTCGAAAACCACCACAAAGGTGCCTGTCCCCTTTGTGGTGGTGAGGAGCGCGCGGCTTCTTTTGGTAATAGTGTTAGCTGGCGGTATCATTAGTGTAGGTGGCGAAGGTTTGCATTGTGGGGTGTTTTGCCGTGAGCCGTTCTGCCCGTATTGGATTGATTGTCTTGGCGCTTGCGATCGCTGTGGTTGGCGCGGGCGCTGTCGGTATGGCATTTCTACCTGCTGCGGTGACGGAGCCGGTGGTCAAGCCTGTGACTCAATCTGTCGAACTTCTGACCGGCGCCGCCAAGCCTGAGGCCATTACCGTTGATTTTGATGAGCAACCGGCTGCGCTGGGCGTTAGTAATTATCCACATATTCAGCTTGGGGCTATGCGCTATACCACGGATTCTAGTCTGATCGACAGGGCGTCCGAGCTGCTCAAGGGCAAAACCTTTAAGCGCTGGTATGGATATGCGTCCTATCGGGCAAAAGCGAACGACATGGTTGGCGGATGCCACTCTTCCATCGAGCTGGACACTGCAAACGGCGCAAAGTTATGTGATGTCTCGTACGATCCGGGCTACGAGGGCAATGAGGGTCCGGGCATCTACATCATGGACGGCGATGTCGCCTATGTCATGGAGGGCGACCAGACCGAGCTCAACGATTTTATGGGTCAGTGTATCCAAGATGCCTATAAACAGACCTGCTTGCCTGACCCGCAGACTGCACGCGATAGTGGGTCTTCCCGTACATGGCTGTTCGAGGATGAGATGCCCTGGACCGTCGAATCGGGAAGTACGGGTTCGGCGAAGGAGTAGAGACCGCGACCACCACAAAGGTGCCTGTCCTCTTTGTGGTGGTTTTCGGTCTGTCTCGATTTGTAACATCTTGGCCGCTAAAAGTGGGCCTGGTGTTACAGATTTAGATTTTCGATTCGGGTGTCTTCTGTTTGTCTCAATCTGTAACAGGTAGAGCTCTATTTGCCGAGTAGATGTTACAGATTGAGACAAACGGGTGCCGCTGGTCATTTCGTCTCGATCTGTAACATCTAGAGCCATAAACAGCCGCTAGATGTTATAGATTGAGATAGTAAGGGGACGAGGCCGTAGCGGGTGAGCGCGCCTGCTCCCTATCTTTTAATCACTCAGAAAATCTTATATATAGAGACTTAGATTTATGTATAAGATCGTACAAAGCTGGCAACAATACTTCTCGAACAACGTGAAGCCGCCCCGTAGGGCGGCCACCCCAAGAGAGGTGATTCCATGAGAATCGATAAGCTAGCAATGACATCGCGCGAGGCGTTGCAGACCGCTATGAGCACGGCTGCCGACGCGCAGGCCGGCGCGGTGGAACCGATTCACCTGCTATCCGCCCTGCTCGGCGCCGGCGAGCGCAATATCTCCGTGATCATCGAGCGCATCGGTGCCGACCCGGCCCAGCTCGCACGTTCCACGCAGGATGCCATCGACCACGCGCCTAAGGTTTCGGGCGAGGGTCAGCAGATGGGCCTGTCCAACGAGCTCGTCCGCGTCATCGAAAAGGCCGAGAAGAAGGCCACCAAGATGGGCGACAGCTTTGTGGTGACCGAGCATCTGCTGATGGCACTTGCCGAGGACAAGGGCGAGGCCGGCCGCGTGTTGCGCGACGCAGGCGTCACCAAGGAGCGCATCGAGCAAGTCTACGAGGAGTTGCGCGGCGATGACCGCGTGACGTCTGCCGAGGATAAGACGCAGTTTGAGGCGCTGGAGCAGTACGGTCGCAACATCTGCGATCTGGCCCGCGCCGGCAAGCTCGACCCGGTCATCGGCCGTACCGATGAGATCCGTCGTACCATCCAGGTCCTGTCCCGTCGCACCAAGAACAACCCCGTACTCATCGGCGAGCCGGGCGTCGGCAAGACGGCCATCGTCGAGGGTATCGCCCAGCGTATCGTGGCCGGCGACGTGCCGAGCACGCTGCGCGACCGCGACCTCATCGAGCTCGACATGAGCGCGCTGGTCGCCGGCGCCAAGTACCGCGGCGAGTTCGAGGACCGCTTAAAGGCCGTGCTCAAGGAGGTGCAGAAGTCCGAAGGCAAGGTCATCCTGTTCATCGATGAGCTCCACACCATCGTGGGTGCGGGTGCCACCGAGGGCTCCATGGACGCCGGCAACATCCTCAAGCCGGCGCTTGCCCGTGGCGACTTGCACGCGATCGGCGCGACCACGCTCGACGAGTACCGCAAGTACATCGAGAAGGATGCGGCGCTCGCCCGTCGTTTCCAGACCGTGATGGTCTCCGAGCCTACCGTCGAGGACACCATCTCGATCCTGCGTGGCCTCAAGGAGAAGTACGAGATCTTCCACGGCGTGCACATCACCGATAGCGCGCTCGTGGCCGCCGCCGACCTCTCCGATCGCTACATCGCTGACCGCTTCCTGCCCGACAAGGCCATCGACCTGGTCGATGAGGCGGCAAGCCGCCTGCGCATGGAGCTCGACAGCATGCCGGTCGAGATCGACGCCACCACGCGTCAGCTCACCCAGCTGCAGATCGAGGAGCAGGCGCTCATGAAGGAGACCGACGACGCCTCCAAGGAGCGTCTGGAGGCCCTGCGCCAGGAGATCGCCGAGGTCCAGGAAAAGCTCAACGTGCAAAAGGCCGGCTGGCTCAACCAGAAGAACGCCATCGACCACGTGCAGGAGCTTAAGGGCCAGCTTGACGAGGCCAGAAGCGAAGAGGAGCGCGCGACGCGCAACGGCGATCTGGGCCGTGCGTCCGAGCTGCGCTTTTCCGTGATTCCGGGTCTGCAGCAGCAAATTCAGGATTCCGAGGCTGCGCTCGAGGCACAGAAGGAGCAGGATGGCGAGGGCCTCAACGAACAGGTGACCTCCGATGAGATCGCCGAGGTCGTGAGCGCCTGGACCGGCGTGCCCGTGTCCAAGATGATGCAGGGCGAGCTCGACAAGCTCAAGGGCCTGGAGGGCGAGCTACATAAGCGCGTCATCGGCCAGGACGAGGCCGTCTCCGCTGTCGCCGCAGCTGTACGCCGCAGCCGTGCGGGCCTCTCCGATCCGGACAAGCCCATCGGCAGCTTCTTCTTCCTGGGCCCCACCGGCGTGGGCAAGACCGAGCTCGCCAAGGCGCTTGCCGAGTGCCTGTTCGACGACGAGCGCGCGCTCGTGCGTATCGACATGTCCGAGTACATGGAGAAGTTCAGCGTCCAGCGTCTGATCGGTGCGCCCCCGGGATACGTGGGCTACGACGAGGGCGGCCAGCTCACCGAGGCCGTGC
>USHZ01000067.1 GCA_900554595.1 uncultured Collinsella sp.
GTTGAGATCGCCACCCGCAACACGAAGCTGCTCGGGCAGGCGGCTCAGGACTTCCATGATTTGACCGAGCAAAATAGGAGAGAGGATGCAGACGACACCAACGAGCACCGCCACAACCACAATGAGCGCGATGAACGAACCGATGCCACGACCGACGCCATGGTGCTCGAGCCAGTTGGTGATCGGCGACATCACAAAGGCGATGATGGAGCCGACTGCCAAAAACTCGATAACCGGCGCCAGGATGCCCATAAGGTTAAAGGTGACGGCGGCGATGACAATGCAGCCGACGACGCCCCAAATGCGCAGCGTCAGAATACGGGTATCGCGAAGCGTGCGGTCGGTTTGTTGGGGGTGCTCACTCATGAACGAACCATCACTCCGTCGGGGTCAATCTTATCTTGAATCTTCTTAAGGGTACGGCGCAGCAGACGCGAAACCTGAACCTGCGAGATGCCCAGCTTCTTGGCAATCTCGATCTGGGTCATGCCCTTCACAAAGCGCAACTCGATAACCTCACGCTCGCGCGGCGAAAAATCGCGGATGGCTTCCTCAATCACCAAGCGGTCGTCAGTGAAGTCGAGCTCGTTGTCGTCGTCGGCGTAGCGATCGAGAATCGAAGGCGCATCGTCGGAATCGGACGCACCGGGGGCCTCGATGGGCACCGAGGTGTAGGCCGAGGACGATTCCATGGCTTCGAGCACCTCGTCGACGGTCACGCCCAGGTAATCGGCGATTTCCTCAACCTTGGGCGAACGTTGAAGCTCGTTGGTGAGCTTGTCGGTGGCCTGGTTAACCTTGGCAGAGAGCTCCTGCAGACGACGCGGCACGCGCACACTCCAGCCCTTGTCTCGGAAGTGGCGCTTAATCTCGCCCAGGATGGTGGGCGTGGCAAACGTCGTGAACTCAAGTCCGCGCTCAGGGTCAAAGCGATCGATAGCCTTGAGCAAGCCCAGATAGCCGACCTGCAAAAGGTCATCGAGCGGCTCGCCGCGGTTCTTAAATTTGTTGGCAAGAAACCTTACCAGGTTCATATGGGACATGACGAGCTGCTCACGGGCGTCCGGATCACCGGTCTCCTTGTAACGACGAAACAGCTCGCGGGTTTTCTCCTTGTCCCAAGCGGTCTTGCCGCTCCGGGAACGTTCGGTCATATTAGATATCCGCCTTGAGGTCGAGGGAAAGCGTTAGGGGCGCTGTTGTCTTTTCGTAGGAGTCGCACACACTCGCCAAAATGAGCTCGGCATACACAGCAGCCTGGTCATCCTCATCGACAGTCGCCTGGTCGCCAAAGGTAAAGGTCATGCCCACGTGGGATTCGTCGACATCGAATTTGATCGAGATATCGTCGGAATCAACAGCCGTGCAGCCAAAGATGAAGGCTTCCTCGGCAGCCATACGAATGTCCTCGATGCGATCGACGGACATAGAGCACAGGGCGCCGACGTTGGCGGCCGTCATGCGCACCAAGCGCGCGAAACGCGGATCGCCGGCAACGCTCAGCGTAATGGGGCAGGTTGCTTCGCTACTCATCGCAGGACTCCTCGGAGGTCTCGGCAGGCGTATAGGTGTAATACTGAGCAGGCTTAGCAGCGGGCTTCTGAACATCATCGTCGTCAGCAGCGGCATCGTCATCGCCAATCAGAACGCGCTCAGTAGGCTGCTCGGCCTCGGCGGCGGCAGCGGCGAGCTTGCGATCGGGGTCGGCTGCAGGGGCCTTCACCTTATTGAAGAGCTTCTGCACGGCGCCAGCAGCAGAATCAGTCACGCTCGATACGGCATTGCTGGCCTCGGCCACGCTGCCCGTGACCTCGGAGATGTCGCGAACGACCGCCTCAACCTCAACGAGGTTAGACGTCAGAGCATCAACGGCAGTCTTGCTCGACTTGAGGAGCGGCTCAACCTGTGCCAGCGCGGGGGTGAGCTCATCGACAGCGCCATCGAGCTTTGCCACCACGGGCTGTGCCTCGGCGAGCGTATTGTTAAGGTCGCTCACGGTCTTATCGAGCGAGTCAACGACGGTGCGAGTCTTACGCAGTGTGAGTGCAAGCTCAACGACGGCCCACACGCCGACAACAGCAAGCAGCAGCAGGGCGATTTGAATGGGACTCATACAAGCCTCCCAAAGGAATCGAAATACAGACGCTGTTCATGGTACCCCAAAGGGGACCGAACATGCCAAGCGTGAGATCCTGGGACAAAATAATCAGCAGTTACTTCGGAGCATTCCCGCTCCGGTCGCGTTCGCTTTGTTCTACGCGCCACTCTTCCCAACCACGGCCGGCAGGATGCCAGAAGGCGCCACGCTCCAGCCCCTCGGGCAAATAGCGCTGCTCGACCCAGCCTTCGGGATAGTCATGCGGATACTTATACACACCGTATTCGTCGCTGCCCGGACGATGACGATCGCGCAGATAGCTCGGTACCTCACGCAAGCCACTGCTATGGATATCGGCCAGCGCCGCATCGATCGAAGCCTCGCACGCGTTGGACTTGGGCGCCAGGCACACATAGAGTGCAGCCTGAGCTAGGTTAATACGACACTCGGGATACCCAATGACCTCGGCAGATTTAAACGCAGCGTGCGCTATAAGCAGGGCCTGCGGATCGGCGTTACCGACGTCTTCGGAAGCATGGATCATAATGCGTCGGGCGATAAACTTAGGGTCCTCCCCCGCATCGATCATGCGCGCAAGCCAATAGATGGTGGCATCGGGATCGCTGCCGCGCATGGACTTAATGAACGCGCTGATTATGTCGTAGTGCATGTCGCCGTTTTTGTCATAGGTAAAGCCACGACGCGGATTGGCAATCTTGACGTCATCCACGGTAATGAGATAGCGCTCCCCCGCCGTCGGTGCAGGCGTGCCCTCGGTATCGGGACGCGTGACGGCAATCTCGCTCGCCAGCTCGAGCGTTGTGAGTGCCGAGCGAGCGTCGCCCGCAGCCAGCGTGCAGATGGTCTTGACTGTATCCTCATCGGCCGAGAACTTACCGTTTAAACCCTGCGACGCCTCGAGCGCACGCTCAATCAGCGTGGCGATATCCTCGTCCTTCAGGTGCTCAAGCTCTACCACGCGACCGCGCGAGAGCAATGCCGAGTTGACCTCAAAATACGGGTTTTCCGTCGTGGCGCCAATCATAATGACGGTGCGGTTCTCGACCGCATGCAGCAGGGCATCTTGCTGCGACTTCGAAAAGCGATGGATCTCATCGATAAACAGAATGGTGCGGCGGTCGTAGGTGTTCAGACGGGTCTTAGCCTCATCGATTACGCGGCGCAGGTCCTTCACAGTGCCCGTCACGGCGCTGACCTCGACAAACTCGCTCTTGGTATGGTTGGCGATGATATGCGCCAGCGTTGTCTTGCCCGTACCAGCCGGTCCGTACAGAATCACGCTCGATAGCACATCATGCTCGATTGCCGCACGCAACCACGAACCCTTGCCCACGGCCTTTTGCTGGCCCACGTACTCGTCGAGCGAATTGGGACGCATGCGCACCGCGAGCGGCGCATTTTTAAAGGAACGCTCGCGCGTCGAGGCAGAAAAAAGGTCGTCCATAGCCATCCCATGCATCAATCAAAAGCTTTGTTCGTCTACAGTATACCGAAAGGATACGAACTACCGTTCGTTAATATAGGTACGATGCGGAAACTCCAGACCAGGGAATAGCTTGCTCGTCAGCTCGCAGAAATAGCCGTCCGTCATGCTCGCGATGTAATCCACCACCGCTTGATCCTTATCGTCCTGCCAGGCATAGGTGCGATCGTAGTAGGAAAGCTGCTGCTCAATGCGCGAAACATGATGCTTAAAGATGTAAGAGGACTCGTCGCCTTTATTTAGATCCTGCAGGCAACGGTCGTAGAGTTTTTCGAAGGCCTCACGCAACTCCGCCTCGGAATCGCCTTCGATACCGCCCTTGCTATAGATCTTCTCGTAGTTCTCGCGCTTCGCCCGGCGGATCTCCTCAAACAGGTCCTCGCTCATCTCGATACGCGGTTTGTCGTAGCTATGCTCAACGATATCGATGGAGGCATGCGTGAGGATCCAGCTGTTGTAAGCCCCGCCCAGGCCATCGTCGAAGGCGTCGGGTGACAGCAGGCCTGCCGCAATGGCGTCCTGGCGATCGCGACCAGCGTAGGCGAGGATATCGGAGATACGCACCACGCAGCCCTCGAGCGTCATGGGACGCAGGTGCTCAATCGCGCTATAACCCGTGGCGATGCACTCCTCGACGGTTCGGTCGAACTGGTCAAAGGAACCCATGTCCGAAAGCTCAAAAACACGCTGCTCGTACTCGCCGTTGTGGCATAGCACGCCATCGAGCGTCTGAAGCGACACATTACGGCCGTACAGTGCATCGAGCACACGAACCGACTGCACGTTATGAAAAAAGTAGCGACCCGTGCGCTCGTGGAAAATATCGTTGAGAAAGCGCTCACCGGCATGGCCAAAGGGCGTGTGGCCCAAGTCGTGGCCTAAGCCAATCGCCTCGATCAGATCGCAGTTGAGCCCCAGGGCGCGGCCGATATCGCGTGCAATGCGCGAGACAAGCTGCACGTGCAAACCGCGGCGCGACAGATCATCATTGCTACGGAAGCTAAAGACCTGCGTTTTGCCTGCATAACGCGTGTACGCCGGAAGATGAAGAATCTTTTCGGTATCGCGCGTAAATGCCGGACGCATAAGCGTGCCTTTGTCGGCAGCGCGATCAATACGACGAATGACCTGGTCGTCGTTGCAACGATACGGGTTGACAGCACCCGAAGCACGATCGGCGGAAATGCGCTCGACAAGTTCGGGCGACAACGCCGAGGGAATACGATCCATGCGCGCCTTAATGACGGCCGTTTCTTGATTAGTTGCCATGGCATGCTCCTTAAGAAGGATGCGCAATCGGTTACAATGTGCAGCCCACGACCTCGATTATGGCAAAAATCGGCACCAAAAACGGGAGCAATGGCAGGGAGCGCGATTTTGTGAAGAGGCAGGAGAGGGCAAGGACCAGGAGCGCGACGGCAAATGCCACGATGCCGCCCATAGGGTCGAGCGTGCAAAGCGCGAAGAGCGCCTTGGCGTCCCCCATGCCAATGCCGGGAGCGCAGCGAACACGACGCCAAAACGACTCAGTGAGCACAAGGGCAAGGTAGACGATGACCGCAAGACCGGCGTGGTCAAGCGCCGTGTTAACGCCTTTGTCGAGCCAAACGCCTGCTAATGCCGCCACCGCACACGCTCCAGCAAGCTCATTGGGAAACCGCCGCTCACGAGCATCAATCACCGCGCCGGCAAAGATGCAAATCCAAAACGGGATATAGAACATCGGATTCCTCCTCGAGCTGCATCGCAAAAGCAAAAACCACCACAAAGGTGCCTGTCCCCTTTGTGGTGGTTTTGGTGGTGGTTATTTGGCGCCCTGCATGACCTCGTCGAGGCTAACGTTGACGGCGTGCTGCGTCGGGACCCAGTCGACCTTTAGGAACAGTGCAGCCACCGTGATGGGGATATAGCTGAACATAAAGATCGGGAAGGTAAACAGGTTGGTTACCAGACGCCACTTTTGTGCGCAGTGAATATGCTTGTACTCAAAGATGGTCGTAAGTAGTGCCAGGATAAAGAAGGTCTGGTACATCATCGCGAAGGTCATAATGAGCGAGGCGGCACAAGCCTGCATCTCGACCTCGGTGGCCAAGAAGCCATGCGAAAGCCCGCCCACGATGAGAAAGGTCGCGTTGGCGAGCATGGAGATCAGGGACAGCAGCATGCCCGGAGCGATGGTCATAAACATGTCATATGCGGCAAAGCGATGATAGCGAAACGTCGATTTGACAAGATGCTTGCCGTAGGTAAAAAAGACCTGGTAGAAGCCCTTGGTCCAACGCATGCGCTGTTTCCAGGACGCCTTAAACGTAACCGGCTGCTCGTCAAAGAACTCCGCCGGCGCATAACCGATGCGGATGCCGTGAATGGCGCAGAACGTGGTGAACTGGATGTCCTCGGTCAGTGTATGGAACTGCCAGCCGTGCATGCCCTCGATAACACTTGCGGAGATGAGATAACCCGAACCCGAGACAGCGCAGGACGTCTTGCAGATATTACGCGCGTTGTTGAGGAAGCGGGCCTCACGCAGATACCAGGTGGCGTTGGCAGAGGAAATCCACGAGCTGCCGAAGTTCTTAGAGTTACGATAGCTCGTGACCACATGAAAGCCCTGGTCAAAGGCATCATTCATCTTGGAAACGTAATCGCGGGAGATAACGTTGTCGGCATCGAAGATAAAGTAACCCTCAAACGTGTCGGGATACTCGTTGAGAATGCGATCGAAACCAAAGTCCATGACCCAGCTCTTACCCTTACGGGCCAGGTCATTGCGCTCATAAACGATGGCGCCCGCCTCACGCGCGAGCTGCGCCGTGTTATCGGTGCAGGCATCGGCGACCACGAAGACCTCGATAAGCTCGGACGGATAATCCTGGTCCTTGATGGAGCGAACAAGGTTGGCGATCACGGCCTCCTCGTTATGCGCCGCGATAAAGAAGGCATAACGATGCAGCTTTTTGGCCTTAGGGGGCGCGACCTCACCACGGAGAGCACCAATGACAAAGAAGACCACCTGGTACAGAAAGCAGACCGTGAGAAGCGTAACCACAATCTGGTTGAAGATCACGATGGGTGTGTTGGTTTGTAAAAAGGCGAGCATGCAGGCTCCCAGCAACGCGTTACGTAAACAATCGTATATCTTACCGCAGGCTAACCGAGTTCAAGAAACCACCTAATACTGGCTAGGTTTCGAGAAGACCGAGCTGCGGAACGATTTCGTCGCCGGCAGCGGTACGGCCAAGCGAGCGCGGGGCCAGGTCATCAAGAACCGCAGCGAGATCCCACGGCAGCTCGTCGCGGCACTCAATGCGCTCCCCCGTCACGGGATGGTCGAATGCGACGCGCCAGGAATGAAGGAATTGCCTGGTCAGACCCTGATCGGCGCGTGCATCGCACTTGCCGTAGAGCGGATCGCCCACGCAGGCGTGGTTGATATGGCGCATATGCACGCGAATCTGATGCGTGCGGCCCGTAAACAGGTGGCACTCGACGAGCGTGTAGCCGTCGTCAAAACGCGTGGAATCAAAACGCTCAAGGACCTTGAAGGTCGTGATGGCCTGGCGCGCAAAGGGATCGTCCGAAACCGCCATCTTCACGCGGTCGCGCGTCGATCGGGCAATACCGGTGTTGATGGTGCCCTCGTCCATGGCGATGTGCCCGTGAACGAGCGTAATGTAGCGGCGGTCGAGCGTACGCGTGCGAATGAGATTTTGGAGCGCGCGCTGGGTGTCGTCGTCCTTTGCCGCAAGCATGAGACCCGAGGTATCGCGATCCAAACGATGCACGATACCGGGGCGGTCCTCGCCCTGCACGGTGCCCAGATGGTCGATGCCGCAGTGATAGACCAGGGCATTCGCGAGCGTACCGCTCTCATGACCATGCGCAGGATGGCACACCAGGCCGCGCTGCTTAGAGAGCACGATGAGGTAGTCGTCCTCGTAGCGAATGTCGAGCGGGATGGCCTCGGGAATCACGTCGGTCGGGTCGTGCGGCTCGGGCAGGTCGACCGAAATGCGGTCGCCGGCTCGCACGGCATACTTTTTGGACAGACAGGTCTCGCCATTGACACATACGGCACCGCCCTCAATCAGATGCGCGCAGGCAGAACGCGTAGGGCAGCCGTCATTGGCGCCCAGATAGGCGTCAAGACGCTGACCGGCGGCATCCTCGGCAACAAGGATATGGATGTCGGCCATTAGCGCTCATTCCTTTCGCGAATCTTGCGGGCACGCTCCCCACGTTGTTTAGCCTTGCGCTTGACGCGGGCCTCATCACGGGCGTTAAGCTCGGCAGTCGCATCGACCTCACGGGCCGCGGGGCTCAAGAACATGTAGCCAAAGAGGGCGAGTACGACGCCCACGGTAATACCGATATCGGCCACATTGAAGACAGGGAATTCGATGAAGGTGGTGGCAATAAAATCGGTCACGAAGCCAAAGGCCAAACGATCGATAGCGTTGCCGATAGCACCGCCCGCAACCATCGCCATGCCCACAACCTCAAGATGGGCGAGCTGGGGCGCACGAACGAGGTACACGGCAATAGCGATAATGACCGCCAACGCCAGCACGGCAAACGCGATGCCATGCCCCTCGCCCATGCTAAAGGCGGCACCGATATTGCGGACAAACATAAAGTCGATGACACCAGGGATGACGGTCACATGCAAAGCGTCGCCCACTGCACGAACCGCAAGCTTGGTCAGCTGGTCAAGAAGCAGCACAACCAGCGCCACCCCACCAGCAACACCCAACCGCCAACGCAAAGGCGGCGTCATATCCCCAGTACGACCCAAATCAATCCCCTACCCTCAAGAACATCGAATAACGTTTAACGCAGTAGATAATCATACATTGACGCAAGCGAGAAGCGACAAAACTCCCAAGAACGGAAACACCGCAGGTAGAGCATAAATGAGCGAGCGGGTCGCATTTGAGACAAGGTGACGTGAAATGAAAGGGCGCTGACCTTTCGGTCGCGCCCTTGAAATTGAACGTCAGATTGTCCAAATGCGGCCCGCGCAGCGTCGGCTGGTCCGCCGTTCGGCAGAACGGCGGAACCCCCAATTGCCGTTCTGGCGGGTTTGCAGCGTCAACCGGTTACGCGGTTTGGTAAAACCGCGTAACTAGAGTGCGTCAGCGCAGCGCTTGCAGATATGCGCGTGGCCGTTGTACTCGCCGACGGTGGTGCGATAGTTCCAGCAACGGTCGCAGCACTCGCCCTCGGCAGCCTCGATGGCAACGGAAAGTTCCTCGCCCTGGGTCAGTTCAACAGCGGAGACGATGTAGAACTCGGCCAGGTCGACGGCCTTGTCGCCGGTCAGCAGCGCGTACATCTCGGCGGGAACGACCGCCTTGACGCGGACCTGCTGGCTCTTGGTGAAGGTGCCGGCGGAGCGGGCATCCTCAAGGGCCTTGGTCACGGCGCTACGGAGCTCGAGTGAAGCCTCGAGCACGCCCTCGAACTCATTGGCCTCGTCAACCGTGATGGGCGACTTGTACCAATCAAGCAGCGCAGCGTACTTCTGGTGATCGACGCAGCCGGCGGGCGCATAGGCCATGGCCTCGTCGACCGTGTAGGACAGGATCGGCTGAAGGTCGCGCATGAGCATCGAGAAGAGCTCGGCGAGCACGGTCTGGGCGCTGCGGCGCTCGAGCGAGCCGGGCTTCTCGCAGTACAGACGGTCCTTCAGGGCGTCAAGGTAAACGTTGGAAAGCTCGGTAACCACAAAGTCATAGAGTGCACGATAGGCACGCGGGAACTCGTAGCTGGCGTAGGCGTCGTCAACCTCGGCCTGAACCTGGGTCAGGCGGGCAACCATGAGCTTGTCGAGCGGCAGCAGGTCGGCAAAGGCGACGCCGTCGGTCTCGGGCTCAAACTGACCCTCAAGCTCGGAGAGCAGGAAGCGCAGCGTGTTGCGGAAACGACGGTAGGCATCGGACGTACGAGCAAGGATCTCGTGGTCGATGGACACGTCGGAGCTGGTATCGACGGAGGCAACCCACAGGCGGATGATGTCGGCGCCCATCTCGTCGCAGACCTTGTTGGGGTCGATGACGTTGCCGAGCGACTTGGACATCTTGCGGCCCTGGCCATCGAGCGTGAAGCCCTGCGAGACGACCGCCTTGTACGGAGCATGGCCGTTGGC
>USHZ01000068.1 GCA_900554595.1 uncultured Collinsella sp.
GAGCAGAGCTCAAAGGTGTTTCTGTACGGCACGGGAACGCTCCAACGTGCGGTTGCTCAAGAGATGCGTCGCGTGTTTTTGGCTGGTGACGAATATTTCTACGTCGTGGAAGGCGTTGATGAGACCGCAGCTCTTACGGGCGCTTTGACTCAAGACGATCTTCTCTTCGTCTTTTCTCTAAAAGGACAATCCGATAATGCAACTACGCTTGCGCGAAATCTCAAAGCCAGAAACGTTCCTTTTATTGCGGTGACGAGTTATCTGGATAACGATATCGCTCATCTTGCTGATGAGAGCATCTTGGTTGGTACCGAGAGCCTACCGATTGGTGGCGGACATAGTTACGAAGTGCTCGACGCCTATTTTCTTCTCGTCAGCATCTTGTTCTTGAAGTATTCCGAATACAAACGAGCGCATCGATAGGTTTCCGCAGGTAAACGAGCTGTGGAAATTTCCCAGCTGGTGGGAATTCGTCCCAACCACGGACGATGTACCTATATCGTCTTTCTCAGGTCTTTCTGGGATATTCGCCTCCTACACTTGGCCTCGTTAAACGAGACCGCGAACGAATGCGAGTCTCGGTGAATCGGGAAGGGACGAAATGGATTCCTTGAAGATCACGGACGTCCGTCCCATCTGCACTGCTCCCGAGGGCATTAACCTTGTTGTGGTGAAGGTGGAGACGAATGACCCGTCCATCTACGGTGTTGGCTGCGCTACGTTTACGCAGCGTTATGAGGCGGTTGCCCATGCGGTTGACCGCTATCTGAAGCCCTTTTTGCTAGGTAAAGATCCTGCGCGAATTCAGGATATCTGGCAGACTGCACATGTTTCTGGATATTGGCGAAACGGGCCGATCTGGAACAATGCACTTTCCGGCATTGACATGGCACTTTGGGACATTAAGGGCAAGATGGCCGGCATGCCGCTCTATGACCTTTTTGGTGGTAAATGCCGCGATGCTGTTCCGGCGTATATTCATGCCGATGCACAGACGATAGAGGGCGCAATCGATTTGGTCCAGCAGCGCGTCGATGCGGGCTGGAATCGAATCCGCGTTCAAATCGGTGGCTATGGCGGAAACGTTCCTGTTGAGAATAAGCCTAAAGATGCGCTACCCGGTGCATACTATGATCCCAAAGTGTATATGCGCACGGCTATTGAGGGCTTTACTGCCTTACGTCGCGAGTTTGGTGACGACATTGAGCTGTGCCATGATGTCCATGAGCGTTTGACGCCTTCCGAGGCAATCCGCTTCGCGCAGCAAATGGACCAATTCGACCTGCTGTTCCTTGAGGACGTGCTCGCTCCCGAGCAAATCGCATGGTTCGATCAGGTGCGCGCTCATACGACTTGCCCGCTTGCCATGGGCGAGCTCATCAACAACCCGCATGAGTGGATGCAGCTTGTTCAGAATCGAAGCGTTGACTATCTTCGTCTCCACATCAGTCAGGCAGGTGGAATCACGCCCGTTCGCAAGATCATTGCTTTCGCTGACGTTAATGGAGTTCGCACCGCTTGGCATGGTCCTGGCGATATGTCCGGTATTGGGCATGCGGTCAACACGCACCTTTCCATTTCCTCACCGAACTTCGGTATCCAAGAGTGGAGCTGCAGCATTAAGGAGAACACGTATCGTGTGTTCCCGGGCATGCCAGTCGTTGAGAACGGCTATGTGTATCTGAACGATCAGCCCGGTATCGGTGTGGATATCGATGAGAATCTCGCAGCAGAGTTCCCTCCCGTCGATAAGGATTTGAGTTGGCTTCTTTGCAGACTTCCGGATGGTTCCGCTGCTCGACCGTAATGCGACCCGGAGTTATTTGTATTTGAGTTCCTTGAAAGGGGATAGACCATGAAAACTGATGATAAGGCCATTGCCAAAGGCATTGTTGCTGCAGTTGGAGGCGTAGACAATATCAGGGCCGTGGGTCATTGTTCGACCAGGCTGCGTTTGACGCTTCATGATAAGACCAAGGTCGATGAGAAAACAATCGAAGATATTGAGGGCGTCAAAGGCCAATTCTTCGCCGGCGAACAGTATCAGGTGATTTTGGGCACCGGTCTTGTTAACCGTGTTTACGATATTGTCGCGGGCGAGAATCAGGGCGGTGTTAACACCGATATTAAGGCCGACCTGTATGCCGGCATGTCGCTCCCCAAGAAGCTCTCTCGTATTTTGGGCGATATCTTTATTCCCGTTATTCCCGTCCTAGTGGCAACAGGCCTTTTTAGCGGCTTCATTAACTGCATCAACTCGTTTGGCGTTCAGATGGACCCCAACGTTTTGACGATCGCGACCATTCTGATGAAAACTGCTTTTACCTTTCTGCCCGTGCTTATTGCATGGTCGGGCATGAAGCAGTTTGGTGGTAGCCCCGTCATCGGCATCGTCCTTGGTCTCATGCTGGTGAACCCGCTTCTTCCTAACCCGAATGATGTGGTTAAGGGTACGGTTGAGGCAATCACTTTCCATCCGTTTGGCCTTGAGTGGAATGTTGTAGGTTATCAGGGCTCGGTGCTTCCCGCTCTTGTTGTTGCGTATATCGCTGCAAAGACCGAGAAGACTCTTAAGAACGTTGTTCCGGATGTTCTGGATCTTATCATCACTCCGTTTACTACGATCCTCATTGCCGGCTTGCTTGGCATGCTTGTTATTGGCCCCGTTTGCCAGACCGTGGAACACGCTGTTTTGGCTGCCGCGAAGTTCGTTATCGCGTTGCCGTTCGGTCTGGGTGGACTAATCCTTGGCGGAACGCAGCAGGCGATTGTGGTTACCGGTATGCACCACATCTTCCTTGCGCTCGAAACTGACTATCTTGCTACCACCGGTTTCAACCCCTTCAATGCCATGATTTCCGGTGGCATTATGGCCCAGGCTACCGCCGCCTTGGTTACCGGTCTTAAGGTAAAGAACCCTAAAAAGCGTGGCTTCTATATGGCTGCATCGCTGCCTGCATTCCTGGGCATTACCGAGCCGGCAATCTTTGGCGTGAACCTCAAGTTTGGCAAGCCGTTCCTGTTCGCTCTTTGCGGAGGTGCCTGCGCTGGTTGGTGTGGCGCAATGCTTCATGCTGCCAGTACCGGTATGGGCGTTGCTGCTATTCCGGGAATCGTTACCTACCTGTACAGCCAGCAGGCCATCATCAACTACTTTATCATCCATGGTGTTGGCATTGCGGTTTCCGGTCTGCTCACTTGGTTCTTCTTTGACCCTAACAAGGCCGAACAGGCTGAGCTTGAGAACTAGGTTTTGTTTGATCTAACTCAGATGGGTATATCGTTCATTTCATGAGGCTTTGATGGCTCATATCCAATGAAGCGTGCTTTCCCTGTACATACTCTTTTTAGATAAAGCGAGATGTCTGCAAGTCGCAGGCATCTCGCTTGTCGTATTTGCTATCATCAGTCAAGTTAACCTTAGGGTCGGTCGGCTTGGCTTTGTTCGCTACAAGTTCCGCACGCAAAGAAGAGCACTTAATGTGCTCTTCGTCTTGCGCAGGACTGTCCGCAGTAGCGAATAAAGCTAAGCCGACCGACCCCATTAAAGATTAAAGGAGCTGATATGTGCGATTGCACAGATCATAAGGACGAGATCCCTGCCTACGACGCGCAGGCCATTGAGTCCAAGTGGATGAAGGCCTGGGAGGACTCCAACCTCTTTGCCGTCGACACCGACGCTAGCAAGCCCAAGAAGTACGTGCTCGAGATGTTCCCGTATCCGTCGGGCGACCTGCACATGGGCCACGCGCGCAACTATACCATCGGTGATGCCATGGCCCGTCAGGCCCGCATGCGCGGCTACGACGTGCTGCACCCCATCGGCTTCGATGCCTTTGGCCTGCCCGCCGAGAACGCCGCCATCAAGCACAACACGCAGGCTGCCGCTTGGACGTACAAGAACATGGACCAGGCGCTCGCCACGATGAAGCGCATGGGCTTCTCCTACGATCTGGATCGCATGGTCAAGACCTGCAGCCCCGACTACTACCGCTGGGGTCAGTGGATCTTTGAGAAGCTGTGGGAAAAGGGCCTGGTCTATCGTAAGAAGAACCCGGTCAACTGGTGCCCCACCTGCAAGACCGTTCTGGCTAACGAACAGGTCACCGAGGGCAAGTGCTGGCGCTGCGGCACCGAGCCCGAGAAGCGCGACCTTGAGCAGTGGTACTTCAAGATTACCGAGTACTCCCAGGAGCTGCTCGACGACCTGGAGAAGCTCCCCGGCTGGCCCGAGCGCGTCAAGCAGATGCAGGCCAACTGGATCGGCCGCTCCGAGGGCGCCGAGGTCGACTTTACCCTGTGCGACAAGGATGGCGAGCCCATCGAGGGCGACGAGGGTAAGATCACCGTCTTCACCACGCGTGCCGACACCCTGTTTGGCGTGTCCTTCTTTGTCCTGGCCCCCGAGTACGCTCGTCTGCACGAGCTCGTCGAGGGCACGGAGTACGAGGAGGCCGTCACCAAGATCGTCGAGGACTCCAAGCATATCTCTGCCGTCGAGCGTGCCCAGGGCACCCTCGAGAAGCACGGTGCCTTTACCGGCCGCTATGTGGTGAACCCCGTCAACGGCGAGAAGGTCCCCGTGTGGGTTGCCGATTATGTCGTTGCCGACTACGGCACCGGCGCCGTCATGGCCGTTCCCTGCGGTGACCAGCGTGACTTTGAGTTCGCCCGCAAGTACGACCTGCCTATTGTGCCGATCATCCTGGACGATGACGACCGCGCTGCCGTCGAGGCCAGCGGCGAGACCATCGATACCTTCCATGCCGAGAACGTCGACTGGGATTGCGCCCACGCTGCCGAGGGCACGCTCGTCCAGTCCGGCAAGTACACCGGCATGCGCGGCGGTAAGCACTCCGAGGGCGAGGCTGCGATCGTGGCCGACCTCGAGGCCATGGGCTGCGGCCGTCGCAAGGTTGAGTTCCGTCTGCGCGACTGGCTCATCAGCCGTCAGCGCTACTGGGGCAACCCCATCCCGGCCATTCACTGCGAGCACTGCGGCATCGTGCCCGTGCCCGAGGACCAGCTGCCGGTGACGCTGCCCGAGAACCTTGACCTGGGTGCCGGCGAGACCCTTGCCGAGTGCAAGGAATTCTACGAGACCACCTGCCCGGTCTGCGGTCGCCCGGCCAAGCGCGAGACCGATACCATGGACACCTTCACCTGCTCCAGCTGGTATTACCTGCGCTATACCGACCCGCACAACACCGAGTTGCCCTTCTCCCGCGAGGCTGCCGATCGTTGGATGCCTGTCGATAACTACATCGGAGGCATCGAGCACGCCATTCTGCACTTGCTCTACAGCCGATTCTTTACCAAGGCGCTGCGCGACCTGGGCCTGCTGACCGTTGACGAGCCCTTTACCAACCTGCTGTGCCAGGGCATGGTCAAGGACGAGAACGGCGACACCATGTCCAAGTCCAAGGGCAATGTTGTGCCCCCGAGCTCGGTTATTGAGCCCTACGGTGCCGACACCATGCGTCTGGCGATCCTGTTTATCGCCCCGCCAGAGAAGGACTTCGACTGGGATCCCAAGGCCGTCGAGGGCGCTAACCGCTTCATTAAGCGCGCCTGGCGTATCGTGTGGCAGCTCGTCCAGTCCGGTGACGCCAACTTGGCCTTCGACAAGTCCGCGCTCGACGAGGTCGCGATGAAGCTCTATCGCGAGCGTCACCGCACCATCGCCAAGTGCACCGAGGACTTCGACCGCGGCCAGTTCAACACCGCGATCTCGGCTGTCATGGAACTCGTCAACGCCGCGAGCGCCTACCTCAACGCTACCGAGGGCGCTTCCCGTGACAAGGCCCTGTGCTACGGCGTGGCCAAGGATATCGTGAGCGTCCTTGCCCCCATCTGCCCGTTCTGGGCCGACGAGCTGTGGCATGAGGCACTCGGCTGCGAGGGTAATGCCTACACCGCCGCCTGGCCCGAGTTTGACCTGGCCGAGTCCATCGAGGACACGGTGCAAATCGTCGTACAGGTGCTCGGCAAGGTCCGTGGCCGCATCGACGTCGCCCGCGACGCCTCCAACGAGGAGATGCAGGCTGCCGCCGAGGAAGCCGTTGCCAAGTGGCTCGAGGGCAAGACGGTCGTCAAGGCCATCTGCGTGCCCGGCAAGCTGGTCAACCTGGTGGTCAAGTAAGCGCTGCGCGCATAGCTGACATCAAAAAGCGAGGGGCGATTCCGCGGGGAGTCGCCCCTCTTTTTGGTTAAGGATACTTGCGACAACACCCAATTATCCATTTCTTGTGGAGAACCTGTGCTCACGCTGACCTGCGGGTTTGTGTTGTGGTTGCACGTTTGTGCAGGTATTGGTATAGTTTGCTTGCAAATGAAGTTGTAATTGAAAGAAGTGGGGTTTCGGCCCCGCTTCTTTTTTGTATGGATGGAGGTCCCGCAATGGTCAAGACCAAGACCGAGCAGGCGATCATCGACGCGCTCGAGGCCGTCGCTCCCCAGCACGATGTCGACATCGTCGACGTTGAGCTCGTGGGTGCCACCAAGGCTCCCTGCGTGCGTGTGCGTATCGAGGGTGCCGAGGGTCAGAGCCTGTCGCTCAATGACGTCACGGCCAACACCAAATGGGTCGGCGATGTGATTGAGGAGCTCGACCCCATCTCTTCGAGCTATACGCTCGAGGTGTCGAGCCCGGGTATGGCGCGCCCGCTGCGCCGCCCGAGTGACTTTGCCCGCTTTGTGGGCGAGAACTGCGAGCTCACCTCCACCGCCACCGAGGGTCGTCGCAAGTACGCCGGCAAGATTGCCGCCGCCACCGAGACGAACGTGACCCTCGAGCTCGAGGACGGCGAGTCCGTCACCCTCGATTTTTCCGATGTTAAAAAGTGCAAGTTGAAGCCCACCTATGACTTCAAGCCCGCGAAGGAAGGAAAGTAAGATGGCAGCATCCGACATGATGTCCGCCCTGATGGAGCTTTGCCAGGAGAAGCACATCGACCAGCTCTACCTGATCGACCGCCTGGAGCAGTCGCTCGCCAAGAGCTATGCCGAGATCCTGCATCTTGAGTGGGGCGCCAAGGTGACCATCGACCGCACCACCGGCAAGATTTACGTTTACCGTCTGGAGCCGATCGACGATTCCATGGACGAGGAGGGCAACTTCACCGAGTTCGAGGAGATCGACGTCACTCCCAAGAACACGAGCCGCATCGCCGCCCAGCACGCCAAGGCCGAGATTAACGCCATCGTGCGCAACTCCGCCCGCGAGCAGATCTACGAGGAGTTCTCGCAGCGCATCGGCGACATCATCACCGGCACCGTGCTGCAGTCCACGCCTGACTTCACGATCGTCAAGATCCGCGAGGGCGTCGAGGCCGAGCTGCCGCACTTTGACCGCAAGCGTCACCCCGAGGAGCGCAACGAGCGCCCCAACGGCGAGCGCTACACGCACAACATGCGCCTCAAGGCCGTCATCATCGACGTCCGCGACCCCAACGCGCAGATCTCCCAGCCAGTCCGCGGCGAGCACTCCCGTCCCTCCATCGTCATCTCCCGCACGCACCCCGAGCTCATCCGTCGCCTCTTCGAGCTCGAGGTCCCCGAGATCTATGACGGCGTCGTGGAGATTCGCTCGATCGCCCGCGAGGCCGGCGCCCGCTCCAAGGTCGCCGTCTCCTCGCTCGACGACCGCCTCGACCCGGTGGGCGCCTGCGTGGGTCCCAAGGGCAGCCGCGTGCGCACCGTCGTGAGCGAGCTGCGTGGCGAGCGCGTCGACGTCGTGCTGTGGAGCGACGACCCCGCCCGTTGCGTGGCCAATGCCCTGTCGCCGGCCAAGGTGACGCGCGTGGTCATCGACGAGGAGACCAACTACGCCACGGTCGTGGTCCCCGACGACCAGCTCTCCCTGGCCATCGGCAAGGAGGGCCAGAACGCCCGCCTCGCCGCGCGCCTGACCGGCATGCACATCGATATCAAGAACGAGTCGCTTGCGGCCGGCATGTTCCCCAAGACGCCCGCTCCCGTCGAGGAGGCCGAGGACCTCGTGGGCGAGGAGAGCACCCACCGCTGCGAGTTCGTGAGCCCCTCCGGCGTGCAGTGCCGCAACATGGCGCGCCCCGGCTCCCGCTACTGCGGCGTCCACGAGAAGATGGCGCTCGTCGACTCCGCCGAGGTCTCCGACGACCCCGATTCGCTGATCTAGCTCGGGCGGGGGCATGAACCCCACGCCCGTTCACTCGCACTCACCCGCGGGCACGTCCCGCCCAGACAGTTGCCCGCACAGGAAGGTAGGCCACATGGCAAAGACTCGCGTACATGACCTTGCCAAGGAATTTGGCATGACGAGCAAGGAGATGCTCGGCCACCTGGCCGACATGATGATCCCTGCCAAGTCCGCCTCGAGCGCTCTCGAAGACGCCTACGTGATGGTCGTCCGCAAGAAGATGGCGCCCATCCTCGAGGCCCGCGCCGCAGAGATCGAGGCGGCCAAGAAGGCCGAGGAGGAGGCCCGCGCCAAGGCCGCGGCCGAGAAGGAGCGCGTCGAGGCCGAGAAGCGCCGCGAGGCCGAGCGCGCCCGTGCCGAGGCAGAGCGCAAGAAGGCCGAGGAGGCCCGTGCCGAGGCCGAGCGCAAGCGCAAGGAAGAGGAGGAGAAGAACCGCGTGCGCGACAACGCGCCCAAGTCCGTCCCCTCCATGACGAGCCTGCTCGACCAGATCGCCCAGCAGGAGAAGATCCTCAAGGCCCAGCGCGAGGAGGCCGCCGCCAAGAAGAAGACCGAGCAGCCCTCTGGCGGTCGTGGCCGCCGCGGCAACGGTTCCTCGCGTCCCCAGCGCTCCAACCCCGTCGCCAACGACAACGCTCCCGTGAGCCCCGAGAAGGCCGCCAAGGCCTCGCGCGGCAAGCACAAGGGCCACCGTGACAACGATGGTGAGGACCGCTACAGCCGCATGGCGAAGGCCGCCGAGGAGTACAACCGCGAGCGCGTGCTCGAGGAGGCCCGCGCCAGCGTCGAGGAGGCCTCTCGCGAGTCCACCGGTCGCCGCAAGAAGCGCAAGGAGCGTCGCCAGAAGCAGGCCGAGCAGGCCGCCAAGGAGCAGGCGATCGAGGAGGCCATCGCAAACGACCAGAACGTGGCCGAGATCGGCATGGTCAAGGTTCCCACCGGCTCCACCGTCGCCGTGCCCGCGTCCGACATCGTCAAGCGCCTCTTCCTGCTGGGCAACCCGCTGACCCTCACGCAGTCCATGTCCGACGAGCTCATCGAGCTCGTGGCCGACGACCTTGGCCGCGAGGTCAAGGTCATGACCAAGGAGGAGGAGAACTCCTTCACCTTCTACGATGATCCGGCCGACCTCCTCCCGCGCGCCCCGGTCGTCACCGTCATGGGCCACGTCGACCACGGCAAGACGAGCCTGCTCGACGCCATCCGCCACACGGGCGTTGCCGAGGGCGAGGCCGGCGGCATCACGCAGGCCATCGGCGCCTCCCAGGTCAAGATCGGCGACCGCACCATCACCTTCATTGACACCCCGGGCCACGAGACGTTCACCGCCATGCGTGCCCGTGGCGCCAAGGTGACCGACATCGTCATCCTCATCGTCGCGGCCGACGACGGCGTCATGCCGCAGACGGTCGAGTCCATCAACCACGCCAAGGCCGCCGGCGTGCCCATCATCGTGGCCGTCAACAAGATCGACAAGCCCGGCGCCAACCCCGACAAGGTGCGCCAGGAGCTCACCGAGTACGGCATCATCCCCGAGGAGTGGGGCGGACAGA
>USHZ01000069.1 GCA_900554595.1 uncultured Collinsella sp.
GTCGGCGGCGCCGTCTTCCAGAATCTTCTCGCCGGCCTCGACCGAGACAACACGGCCGACGGTTGCCACCGGCACGGAGACCAGGGCCTTAACGCGCTCGGCCACGGGCAGCGTCCAGTTGTAGGGCATGGCGCCCATGGGCGGAATGGTGTCGCCCATGTTGCCGGTGTGGTTTGCCTGCGCGACCTGGATCATGTCGATGCCCGCGCCCTCGAGCAGCTTGGCAAACTCGCAGGCCTCGTCGGGCTGCAGGCCGCCCTTGCCGCGCGGCGTGCCGTCGGGGTTCTCCATGATCACGGGGAGCTTGTACTCCACCATCAGCTGCGGCGCGGCTTCCTTAATGGCGGCGACGACCTCCAGCGCGTAGCGAACGCGGTTCTCGAACGAGCCACCGTACTCGTCGGTGCGCTGGTTGAGGATGGCCGAGCACAGTGAACCCACCAGGCGGTCGCCGTGAACCTCGATGGCGTCGATGCCGGCCTGCTGCGCGCGGGCGGCCGAGGCGGCGATGGCCTCCTTGATCTGGGTGAGCTGCTCCACACTCGCCTCGTTCACAAAGTGCTGCATGTCGTGGTGCAGCTTGGCGTAGGCCTGCTTGCGGATCTCGTTGGACTCGGCCATCTTGGCGGCAAAGGTCTCCTCGTCGCCGGCGGCCTTGGCCTCCTGCGCGGCCTTGGCGGCGGCCATGGAGCCCATGACCATGCGGCCGACGCCGGGCACGTCGTACTCGGGGTGGAACAGCTGCAGCGCGACCTTGGCACCGTGCTTGTGGACGGCGTCGGCCAGTGCCTTAAACGTGGGGATCTGGGCGTCGGTCGCCAGCTTGGGCGTGGGGCTTGCGGTCATGACGGGAGCGACGTCGCCGATGACGATGTAGCTCACGCCGCCACGGGCCAGGCGCTCGTAAAAAGCCAGGCTGCGCTCGCCAATGGAACCGTCGCGCTCCTCGTAGCCGGTGGTGAGCGGCGGGAACATAATGCGGTTCTTGAGCTCAAGGGGGCCAACCGTAATGGGCTGGAGCAGCTTGGATGCAGATGCGGTCATGGACATTCCTCTCTTATAGGCGCGGCGGCGATGGTGCCGCGTAGTTGTCTAGAGGATATGGCATGGGGGCACAGCGGCACAACGAAAATCGGCGGATAGCAGGTAGCGGCAGGCAGATGGGGCGGGGCGGCCTGTCGGCTTGTCTCAATCTGTAACAGTTGTAGGCCAAAAACGACCCTAGATGTTACAGGTCGAGACGAACGAATTCGGTCCGACCAAACATCTCAATCTGTAACATCTAGACCGACTTTTGGCCTCCACCTGTTACAGATCGAGACAAACGACAACTGTCCGTCCGAATATCTCAATCTGTAACAACAACTCGGCAAAATCCGTCCCTCGTGTTACAGATCGAGACATCCCCCTCGGCCCATCCTTAACAATCTCAATCTGTAACATCTACAGGCCAAAATCGGACCCACCTGTTACAGATCGAGACGACCCCCAACAGCAGCAGCGCCGCCCCGTTCGAGAAAACGGCCGCCACACTCACCGTTTTAAACAACCTAGTACCGCGTGGCCTGCGATAATAATTTGGTCACGCGTCGACTAAGGCGAAGACGCGGCAGAAGGGACACCCATGCAACCGAGCACCACCGATAGGTCCACAGCAAAGCAAACGCTGCTCGAGGCGCTCTTGAGCGACGCGGGGCTCAAGAACCTCACGCAAACAGCCTCTACCGTTATGGGCAACCCGGTGCTCGTCGTCGATCCCGTTTACCGCTACGCTGCCCGCGGCGGCTTTGAACTTGACGATGCCGACGACTCCCCCTTTGCAGCCATCACCCGCGCCGAGCTCTCCGAAGGCGACATGCTTCAGGACGAAGCCGTGCGCTACATCATCAAATGCGGCCTAGACGAGGAGATTGCCCGCTCGACAGGCCCGCTTACACGCTATAACGACATGTTTTGCCTCAACACCATGACCGATGCGATCAAGGTGCACGGCACGTGTCTGGGCCGAGTGATGATGATCGAGCGCAATCATGCCTTTGGCGATAGCGATCGCGAGGTCTTTGAGTTCTTTGTCCGACTGCTCGCACAAGAGCTGCAGAAAGGCGGCTTTCTATCGTTGGGCGGCTCGCAACAGGGGCCGTATTTTCTCTCGCGCCTCCTGGACGACGAAATCCCCAACCCCATCACCTGCACACGCAAAATGCAGCTCGTCGGCTTTACCCCGCTTCCCGCCCTCTACGTTGTATGCCTGCTCAGAAAGGATTCCCAGCTCGAGGCGCGCGAGGCGGAGAGCATCCGAGGACAATTGCAGCCGCTGTTGCACCATAGCCTTATCACCATGTACGAGGGTGAGCTCGTGGCGCTGATAAGCCGTCCGCCCTCCACGCAGCTACCCGCCAACGACGAGGCGATCCTTGCCCGCGTTGCTGCCACGAACAATTTGTTCATTGGTATCAGCAACGCGTTTTCCCAGGCAACGGATGTGCGTTCGCACCTCAATCAGGCACGCGCCGCCATTCGCTACGGCTCGACCTTTACCAAAATCCTCGAAGACACCCATGTGTATCGCTATTGCGAATACACCTACATGGAAATGCTCGACATCTGCAACGACCACATCAACCTTATGAACTACTGCCATCCGGCGATATGGGCACTTTGGAAGCATGACCAGTCGCACGATTCCGAGCTGGTCGAGACGCTCTTTGCCTTTATGCAGCACAGCTGTAACACGGCGCGCACCGCCGCGATCTTGTCGCTTCACAAAAACACTCTGCTCTATCGCATTAACCGCATCAAGGAAATCACCGGTAACGACTTGGCATCGGGAGAGGACCTCTTTTTGTTCCACCTCTCGATTCGCGCCCTAATCTACCTTGGCTTTCTTGAGCCGAGGATTAAGCCCCGCACCAGCGCCGACCTGCACTGTCGCAAATAGGCCGAGCGGGGCTTGGGCAAAACTAGTCGCGCTTAATCTCCAGCGTGGGGAACGTCATCTTGGCGTACTTTTCCATGAGCGGCTTGACCTCGTCCATGTGAGCGAAGAACTCGTCGCGGGTCTTGTTGATCTCGTTGAGGTGCTCGGCACGCGCGTGGTCGTCGTTGCGGTCACGAATCAGGCCGTTCTCGGCAATCTTGAGCTTGGGGCGACCGGTTCGCTCGTCGATTACGATGTCGCCACCGGCACCGCAGACCGCGCACTCCCACGGAAACTCGACACCGTCCCAATGCTTGTCGCCGGGGTACACCAGGGAGCTGTGGCAGTTGGGGCACACGCCGTCATCCGGATCGCCCAGCCAGCAGCGCTCGTCAACCGGTGTGCGAATGGCCTTGACGATGTTCTCGCCCATCTTGTGGGCGCGGGCAATCTGTCCGCCCCACTCCACGTCGTCTCCCCACACAAAGGTATTGCCCGGGCGACCATCACGTTGCGCCATATAGCGATCGACGACAGTCATCGACATGGTAAACATAGTCGCCTGCAGGCTCTCCAGCGCCAGGGACTGCCAATCGTGCATGGAGCCGCCAACGGAAATAAGGCCGGCAACGGTATGCGGATTCTCCTTTACGGCACCGATGGCAAGCAAGAACGAAAGCTCGTATGCCAAGAAGCGCTGGGCAAAGCGGGTGTACACCGAGCTGGGCGTAAGGTCGTAGGTCGGAACCGAGAAGATCACGCCCTGGCAGGTTTGCAACTCGCGAATAATAGCATCTACATCGTCTTTGTTTTTAAGAACGCAGCCGTGGTATTCCTTTTGCAGGCCGGCGCCCATCTTTCCCATCTGCATGGTGCAGCCCTCGCAACCGGTGCAGGGCAAGATGTTGTAGTCGAACAAATTGATCAGCTCGACCTCGCCGCCCGCCTCGCGCACCGCGCAAAGGGCCTCTTTGGCCAAAGCCTCGCCGTTGCCACCGTGCCTGCCGGCACAAATCGCCATCACTTTAAACGACATGGTCGCTCCTCTCCAGAGTATTTTGGACACGGATTCTGCCCGCGTGTACTTCGCAAAAAGCGTACGGCAGACGCAAAACGCGTTCACCGTCCAGGCAACCAAGGCCCGCTCGGTATTTGCGGAATACCTCGTGCAGATAAACAAAGGCCCCTCCCACATGCCTACAAGGGGCAAAACGGAAGGGGTCGGCGCTCTTATTTGCGCTTAAAGGGAATGGGTTTGGGCGGGCACTTGGGCTTCACAGCACCGGCAGTAACGATCGCGCCGTTGTCGCAGATATCCAGACAAGCGCCGCACTGGGTGCAGGCCTTTTGGTCAATCACATGGATGAACCGCGGCCTTCCCAGAATTGCATCCTCCTCGCAAACGTCCGAATCGACGCACTTGTTGCAGGCCTGGCATTTGGAAGCCAAGATATGGAAGGTCAAGAATGCCTGGCATTCCCCGGCGGCACAGACCTTCTTGGTGGTGTGCTGCATAATCTCGTCCTCGAACAGGTCGAGGAACGACTGCACCGTCTGCGCTAAGACGCGGCCTTGCTCGCACAGACACTGCGTCTGCATCACGGGGCAAAGGTCGCGAAGGAGCGCCAAGTCGCCCGGCTTACCCTTCTTGCGGCAGATATCCGCAAGAATCGTCGCAATCTGATGCGAGCCCTCATAGCCAAAGACGCAGCGTCCGCAGCTCTCGTGACGATACAGCGTGCAAATGTCCAAAAGCGCCTTTGCCATGCAGTTTTTGGCGGTGTAGACGCGCACGTAGTCGCTGCATAGCTCAATCTCTGATGTGTCGTCGGGCCTCAGCAGCAGACCGCTGGGATATCCCAGGGCCACTGCCTTGGCTTCGGCGACGCCCGAAGCGGCAACCAAGGACTGCGCACTCACGACGCGGTCGAGCTCAACGGGCTCATCGGCCCCGTCAAACCACACCCAGCGCTTTCCTTCGGCAGCAAGTAACTCCGATCCGCTCAGGCATCGGTCGGCGCCATCGCCCTCGCAGCAAGATGGGAGAGGCTTTTCGCCGTCGAGTATCTTGGCCGCGGCCGAACCGTTGGCATAGACAAAGCCCAGGCTCGGGTCGCACTCGATCACGCGGCAGGACTCGCCCAACGCATCCGCGAGCGTGGCAGAGACCTCATCGCCCGCCGGTACCAAAACCGCCTGAGCGCCAGCCTCTACAATTTTTTCCGCAGCGGCCGCCACGTCCTTCTTAAGGAGCCAGAGCGCCACGGGGGCCTGCTTATGCGCAGGCATAAAGTTGATGATCGTCATGGGTTATCGCTCCTTTCCTAGTACTCGTTCCACAGGCGCGGCGTGCTGATCGTTAGGCGCAAATCGCACTGCAAGCAGCGGCTCGCCTCGCACGTAGCCTCATGGTCGGTATAGGGGCACTCAAACGTATCGAAGTTATCCTTACGCGTCTGGGCATCGACAAATTGGGGCTGCACGGCATCGTCGTAGAAGCCCTCTGGGGCATGCCCAATCCACTGCTCGGGAGCATCATGCTCGGTCAGCTCCTCGTCGATGTCGCCATCGCCACCCAAAGCGCGGTCGATGGCCGAGGCGCACGTGCGGCCAGCAGCAATTGCCGCGATCACCGATTTGGTACCCGTCACGCAGTCGCCCGCCGACCAAATGCCCTCAACGCTCGTCTTGCCCTCGGCATCGGCCACGATGTACGGACCGTGCGTAAGCTCAAGGCCCATCTGAGCCGTGCCCTCGGGCTTTTGGCCCACGGCAAAGATCACGCAGTCGGCATCGATGGTCTTCTCGCCGCCGTCGAGCAGTTCGGTGACGGCGCGGTGGTTCTCGTCAAAGTAGAACCGCTCGATCTTGTGGATCGTCATGGAACCGACCTTGCCCGAACCGTCCTCGGTCTCGTTAATGCTGGTAAAGGCATAGGCATCGTGCAGCACCACGCCTTCCTCGGCGGCTTCGGCACGCTCCTCGGGCGTCGAGGTCATCGCGTCTTGGGCCTCAAGGCAGGCGACATCGACCGAGGCGGCACCCAGACGCACGGCGGTGCGGGCGCAGTCGTACGCCACGTTGCCGCCGCCAAGCACCACAACGCGCTTGCCCGTCAGGTCCGGGGCATCGCCCGTGCGGGCAGCCTTCAAAAAATCGGTGTTGCGCAGCACGCCTTCGAGGTCGTGACCGGGCATGGGGAGCACCGTTCCGTCATGGGTACCCACCGCAACCAGCACGGCATCGAAGCCCTGCTCCAAAAGCACCTGGGGCTCGGCGATTCGCTCGCCACAGCGCAGCTCAATGCGCGGCTCGGCGTCATCACCCTGGGCAATCTCCAAAATCGTCGCGACCTCGGCGTCAACCGTGGCATCGGGCAGGCGATACGCCGGAATGCCGTAGCGCATCTGGCCGCCGACCTTCTCGTTTGCCTCGAACACCACGACCTTGTGGCCCTTCTCGGCACAATAGAGCGCGGCGGTCAGGCCGGCGGGGCCGGCACCCACAACGGCGACCTTTTTACCGCTCAGCGGCTCATGGCGCACGTTGGCCTTCCAGTCGCCCGTATCGCGCACGGCCGCAGCGCGCTTAAGACGGCAGACCGAAACCGGCGTGCCGTTGAGCTCGTTGCGCTTGCAGGCGTCCTGGCAGCTATGGACGCAAATGTCGCCCAGGCTCTCGGGGAACGGGACCTTCTCGCGCACCACCGCGGCGGCTCGGGTGTACTCGCCGTTGCGGATGTGACGCAGGTAGCGCGGGATATCCACGTGGGCGGGACAGCCCGAGCGACAGGGGACCACGTTATCGGCATAGGACTTGTTCTCGTCAAACATATTGAGCGTGTCGACGATCGAGCCCGTGGGGCACACTTCGATACAGGCACCGCAAAAACGGCATCCGGCCTCCTGCAGACTCACGCTGCCGTCCGTACCAATGCGAATGCCGTCCTCGGTACGCTGATAGTCCAAGACGCCGGCGCCGCGCAGCTCGCGGCAGGCGCGCACGCAGCGACCGCACCGAATGCAGCGGGTGAACATATGGGTGATCAGCGGGTTCGATTCGTCCGTGGCGACCGGACGGCTCTTGGTGCGCCAGCGCGCCGGCGAAACTCCCAGGTACTGATACATAGACTGCAGCTCGCACTTGCCGTACTTGGGGCAGCCGGTGCAATCGGCGGGATGCGTGGCCAGGATAAGCTCCATTGCCAGCTTACGCACGCGCTCGGCCTGCTCGCCTGTCGTGTTGACGACCATTCCCTCGGCAACCTGCGTCTTGCAGGCACACACCGGCTCGTCTTGGCCTTCGATCTCGACCATGCACAGACGGCATCCGCCGACGGCCTCAAGATCGGGATGCTTACACAGATGCGGAATATAGATACCGGCATCGAGCGCGGCTTCCAGGACATTTTGCCCCTCGCGCGCCTCGACCTCGACTCCATTAATCGTTAGCTTCATTCGTTCCCCTCAAAACGTCGCTCTTGTCCAGAAAGGCGCCCGGGACCAAAGCGATCCCGAGCGCCTCGCTTGTAGGGCAAATCCCCGCCCGCACCCAACGCGTGCGCGTCTGCAGGCGCGAATAGCTACGGTGTTACGACCACTCCTCGTCGCCCGCGTCCTCAAAGAGGGCAGCGGCGGCGTTTTCACCGGCGATGCGGCCCGAGTTAAGGCAGAAGCCCATGGTGTTACCCGGAATGCAGTAGTTATAGGAGTCGCCATAGATGGTGCAGGCATCGGTGCCAACGCAGTACAGGCCAGGGATGACCTCGTAGTCGTCGGTCATGACCTCCATCTTGTGGTTGATGAGCACGCCACCCAGGGTGCCGTAGGCGCCGCAGTACTGCTTGCAGCAATAGAAGGGGCCCTTCTCGAGCGGCTTCATAAACTCGCGTTCTTTCTCAAAGATGTCGTCCCAGCCGTTGTCGCACATCTCGTTGTACTCGTCGACATTGGCGAGCAGGCCCTCAGCATCGATGCCAGCCTTCTCGGCAAGCTCCTCCAGCGTATCGGCCTGGCAGATTGCCGGATAGCCGGCCTCCAGGTCGCGGTTCCACTGCTCCTCAAAGCCGTCGTACAGGTCGTGCGGATGAACGTGGCTGACAATATCCGGACCATCCTTCTTCCAATGCTTGAGCATGCGGGAATCAAAGATGGCATAGGCGACCTTGCCGGGAAGATGGTTGATGGCATTGCCGACAAAGGTGGTGTTGAAGATCTCGTCCTCCGGCATAAAGCGCTCGCCCAGGCGGTTGCACCAGTAGCACGGCTGACGGAATGCGCCCTCGACATAGAAGTGGTTCATGTTGTCGGGGATCTGGTACATAAGCTCCATGGTCACCGGGGTGTGGCCGCCGCCGACCTCGTGGCACATGTTGATGCCGTCGCCGTCCATACCCGGAATGGCAAACGAGAACAGGTCGGTACCCCATTCAAAGTCGAGCTTCTCCTTGATGAGCTTGGCGTTGTGGCCAAAACCGCCCGTGGCGACAATCGCGGACTTGCACGAGATTTGGTACTCCTCGCCGTCCTTGTCCTTGGCGGTCACGCCGCAGATGGCACCGTCCTCGCCCTTGATAAGGCCGGTACCCGGGCACTCAAACATAAACTCGACGCCCAGGTCCTGGGCACGCTCGGTCATGCGCTTGGTCATCGTGGTCGCCGCGCGGGGACCGGGCTCCGAGCCATCCTCGGGCTGCACGACATGCCAGGTGTACTCGCCGTCGGAATAGGCGCGCGTGCGCTCGCGAGCGCGGAATGCCGGACGCACAGAGTTAAACTCCACGCCCATGTCCTGCAGCCATGCAATGGTGTCGCCCGACTTAAAGTAGTAGTCGCGCACCAGGCGGGCATCGACCTGGTAATGGGTGTAGAACATATGGCGACGGAAGAGCTCGCCGGGCGTGACCTCGATCATCGAGGCCTTCTGAAGCGGAGAGCCAGCGGCGGCAGGCCCCATGCCCATGTTGGCGGCGCCGCCGGTAATGGGGGCCTTCTCCAGGGCAATGACGCGAGCGCCCGCCTCGGCTGCAGCGACCGCTGCGGCAAGGCCACTCAGACCCGCGGCGACGACAACGACGTCGGTCTCTAACTGTTTCATGCGAATCCTCCTTTATAGGGCTCTTGGACGAGCCCGGGCTTCATGCGAATTGCATGCGTATCGACAGCCATACTTTCGCTCGAAAACAGGCTCAAAACCATGTGCAGGCGCACCGATGTTTGCCCATAGCGACCACGGGCTTTGTGCGGATGAACCATGCGTTTGGACAACGCTTTCGAGCGCATGGTCCTGGCGCCATATGCACAAAGGGGGCGGTGTACCTTATGGCACCCGCCCCTGATAATCGAGTTTTCTTATTTATGGTTCTGCTGCGCCTCGAGCACATCGAGCGGCGTAAGTGCCTGAATAGTGCGCTCTTTTCCAAAGATTGCCGAGCACACGAGCGTTCCCGACATGACCAGACAAACCGCAAGTGCGATTCCAAAGGCCCAGAATGCGAAGAGATGGCCAAAGTTAATCGGCTGCTGTAGCATAAACGTGAAGAACGATGTGGCAAGACCCATAAAGACGCAGGGAACATTGGAGCAGATCGAGACAAACCAAAACCGTCCCGGCAGAAAATCTCAATCTGTAACACTTAGCCGTCCAAATCGGGTCTAGATGTTACAGATCGAGATTTTGTTTGAGAGGCCGAGAATTGGACCGAAAACACGGTCCCGGAATAACAAAAAAGCTCGCCGGCTAGGCCGACGAGCTGCAAGTTCTTGGTCGCGGGGGCAGGATTTGAACCTACGACCTCCGGG
>USHZ01000070.1 GCA_900554595.1 uncultured Collinsella sp.
GTCCAAATGCGACCCGCGCAGCGTCGAGCCGTTACGCGGTTCGTAGAACCGCGTAACTAGTTAGTACATCTTTGCGCCGGCAGGGATGGAAGCGTCGAGCTGAATCAGGTTGAGACGCTCCTCGCCCTCCTCCTCGTGGATGGCACTGATGAGCATGCCGCAGCTGGGGATGCCCATCATCTTGCGCGGAGGCAGATTGGTGATGGCGAGCAGGGTCTTGCCGACCAAGTCCTCGGGCTCGTAGTAATCGTGAATACCGGAGAGGATGGTGCGATCGGTGCCGGTGCCGTCGTCGAGCGTGAAGTTCAGCAGCTTCTTGGACTTCTTGACGGCCTCGCATGCCTTGACCTTCACGGCGCGGAAGTCGCTCTTGGAGAAGGTATCAAAGTCGACGAACTCCTCAAACAGCGGCTCAACGGCAATCTTGGAATAATCAACCGTGGGCTTGAGCGGCTTGACGAAGGGGCTCGCGGTGTTGCCGGCCTCGGCAGCCTTGGCAGCAGCGGCACCGGACTGGAAACCCTTCTCGGGCTTCATGTGCGGGAACAGCAGCACGTCGCGGATGGAAGCCTGGTTGGTGAGCAGCATGACCACGCGGTCGATACCGATGCCGATGCCACCCGCGGGAGGCATACCGTACTCGAGGGCGCGCACGTAATCCTCGTCGTACTCCATGGCCTCATCGTCGCCGCCGGCCTTCTCGGCCATCTGGGCAGCGAAGCGCTCGGCCTGGTCGACCGGGTCGTTGAGCTCGGAGAACGCGTTCGCGTACTCGTGACCGGCGATGACCAGCTCAAAGCGATGGGTCAGACGCGGGTCATCCTCAAAGCGCTTGGCAAGCGGGCTAACCTCGATGGGGTAATCGCACACGAAGGTGGGGTTGACGATGGTGTCCTCGCCCAGCTCGTCATAGATCTCGGCGATGATCTTGCCGGCGGTCCACTCGGGCTTGATCTCCAGGCCCTTCTCGCGCGCGGCGGCAGCAAGCTCCTCAACCGGCGTGTCGATGGTGACCTGCTTACCAATCACGTCAGAGACGATATCGGTCATGGAACGGCTTGCCCACTCACCGGAAAGGTCGATGGTCTGGCCCTGGTACTCAATAACCTCGGGATTGCCGATAGCCTTGTTAGCGGCCTTAATGACACCCTGGGCGAGCGCCTTCATGCCCTCGAGATCGGAGAAGGCGCGGTAAGCCTCCATCGTGGTGAACTCGGGGTTGTGGGTGAGGTCCATACCCTCGTTGCGGAAGATGCGGCCGATCTCGAAAACGCGCTCAAAGCCGCCGACGATGCAGCGCTTGAGGTGCAGCTCGGTGGCAATACGCAGGTAGCACTCCTGATCGAGCGCGTTGAAGTGCGTGATGAACGGCTTGGCAGTAGCTCCGCCCTGGATGGTCTGCAGGATAGGGGTCTCGACCTCCATGTAGCCATCGGACTCCATAAAGCGGCGGAACGTGGAGAGGATCTGCGAGCGCTTGCGGAAGGTCTCGCGAACGTCGTCGTTGGCGATCAGGTCGACATAGCGCTGACGATAGCGGGTCTCCTTGTCGGAGAGACCGTGAAACTTCTCGGGCAGCGGGCGAACGGCCTTGGACAGCAGCGTCGCGCTCTTGGGGGCAACGGAAAGCTGGCCACGCTTGGTGCGCACGACCACGCCGGTCACGCCAAGGATATCGCCAAGGTCGAGGGCCTTGAGCGTATTCCAGGCGGCCTCGTCCATATCGTTGATGCGGCAGAACAGCTGGATCTCGCCGGTCGCGTCGCGCACGACAATGAACATGATCTTGCCCTGACCGCGCTTGGCGACCACACGGCCGCCGATCTTCACGACGTCCTCGGTGTCCTCGCCATCGGTGAGCTCGGCGTACTTAGTCTCGATGTCGACGACGTAGTCCTCAATCTCGGAGTGCTCGGGATAGGGGTTCTGGCCCGCCTCGAACAGGGCGGCGCGCTTGGCCAGGCGGGTGGCGCGCTCGTCGTTGAGCGTCGATGCCTGTTCGGCGGCGTTCTGGTTCTCTGCCATAAGTTAGCTCCTCAAACTAAAACGCTCCCCAGGATTCGGTCCCAGGGAGCGAAAACATACCTTTACGCGGGACCGTGGTCTAGCGTGCGATCTTGGCGATGGTGTAGATGCGGGTCTTGCCGGAAGGCGTAACGACCTCGACGGAGTCGCCCTCGCCGTGACCAATGATGGCGTGGCCGACCGGAGACTCGTTGGAAATCTTGTGCTCGAGCGAGTTGGTCTCGGTGGTACCGACGAGCGTGACTTCCATGACCTCACCGTTGGGATCAATCAGAGAAACGGTGGAACCGATGGAGACGGTCAGATCGCCCGTGGTGGCAGCAACCTGAGCGTTGGCGAGGATGGCCTGAATCTCGGCAATGCGAGCAGCATTCTGGGCCTGCTTGTCCTTGGCGGCGTCGTACTCGGAGTTCTCCGAAAGGTCGCCGAACGCGCGGGCTTCCTTGATGTCCTCGACGATCTCCTTGGCGTAATCGCCCTCACGCCAAGCGAGCTCCTCGACGAGCTTCTGGCGGCCCTCAGCGGTCAGTACGATCTGGCTTGCGTCCATACGGATATCTCCCCAACTATGATGTAACGATCAACTGTCAACAAAACGAAAAAGACCGGCTAGCCTGCGGGCAAGCCGGTCAGGTGCTCACCCCAAAGGGATGGGACTACTCTGCGTCCGCGTCGCTGTCCTCTGCCTTCTTTTGCTTGGCAGCAGCGAGCTTGGCCTCGAGCTCTGCGATCTCCTTGTCCTCCTCGGACTCCTCGACCACAACGTCCTCGGCCTGCTTGGTTTCGCCCTTATCGTCGCCCTCCATACCCTCGCGGATATTCTTGACGGTAGAGCCGAGGGACTTGCCGAGCTTCGGCAGGTTCTTGGGCCCGAAGATAATCAGGACAACAACGAGAATAATGATGAGCTCAGGAGCCCTCAGTCCAAACATGTAGACCTCCACAATACAGCGAGACAAGCTCGAATGAGTATACCGCGGGTGTCGCGGTATCACAACAATAGCTAAAAAAAGGGACCGCAAGAAGCGGTCCCTCCTCATGCTCTGGTCGGGTTGACTGGATTTGAACCAGCGACCCCTGCGTCCCGAACGCAGTGCTCTACCAAACTGAGCCACAACCCGTTAGCTCGACTATAGTAACAAAGTTTTTCGCCGCGTGCTAGAGAAATTTTAATTTCTTTGGCGCTTCAATGCGAACCGTGTTGGGAATGAGCTCCGTCGCGCAGGACCACCAGCCGTTTTGCAGGGCAGCGTCGGCAAGCCTTTCGGCCGTGGCGGCGGTGTCGCAAATGGCAAACGAGCAGGCACCCGAACCGCACACGTTTGCGGCAATGGTACCGTCCTGTGAACGAAGCCAGTCAAGCACCGTTTGAATCCGCGGCTCCATCTGCGCGGAAATGACTCCCAGGTTGTTGTGGACGAGCGTGTAGGCCGCCTCTGCGTCTCCCGAACGAAGGGCAGATGCGATCGCTCCGGGCTTGTCCGCAGGCGCTGGAGTCTCGTCAAAACGTCGATAGGCTTCAATTGTCGAAACACTTGCCTCGCGCGGCTTGACCAACACGACGGGCGTTGCGGGCAGCGCGGGGTACTCAGTTGCCAGCACGTCTCCCCCACCTACGTAGAACGCAGGGCTGGCATGCAAAAAGAAGGGAACGTCAGCACCAATGCCCCGCGCAATGTCGTCGAGCGCGGGGTCGGTGCGATCAATTCCCCAGAGCTCCGCCAAGGCAACAATGACCGCGGCCGCATCCGTCGAGGGGCCGCCCAAGCCGGCGCACAATGGAATGCGCTTCTCAATCGTCACGCAGATGTTTGCCTCGCGACCATAATGCTCGGCCATAGCAGCAGCTGCACGATACGCCGTATTCTTTTGCATAGGAAAGTCGGATGCCGGAATCGTCTGGACGGTCAGCGCCTGTGCCGGCGTGACCGTCACGGTATCGACAAGACCGACGGCTGCCATCAGGGAATCGACCCTGTGATAGCCGCGGGCGTCACGCTCGGTATGAACCCCCAGATAGAGGTTGATCTTTGCCGGCGCGAAAAGGGTCAGGGACCAATCGGTCACCGCTAGTGCTCCTCGAGCTGATTGCCGAGCGGGGTAAAAATGTGCTCGCCGCTCTCGGGGTCGAACAGCTCGACCTGGCCGGTGAGAACATCAATATACTGGTAGGACTGACGCGACTTGCGGCCACGGCGCTCGTCGACCTCGACGATAAAGACTGCCGGATGGACGCTCCTGATGGTGCCCATGCGCTCGACGACGCGGGTGCGGCCCATGTTGGCCTTAACCTTAACGCGATCGCCCACCATATCGGTCAGCTTCTCGTGGATGTCGTCGACGTGATTGACTTCCATCTCTTCCATGAACAGGGCCTCCAGAAGGTGCAATTCAAAAAGGGGATAATACCCCTAAGATAGACAAAACTCTAATACTATAGCACCCTGTTGCCGCTATACGCAAGTAGCTAAATAAGCCCCGTCCAAAATTGACTACTTACAGATTGTCTGTGTCCAGAACGATGGTGAATGGACCGTCGTTGACGAGGTCGACCTTCATGTCGGCGCCGAAGATGCCATGCGCTACGTGTTCGACGTCCTCGCGCACAAGCGTCAGGAAGTACTCGTAGAGCTCGTTGGCGACATCGGGGGCGCCGGCATCCGTAAACGATGGACGGCGGCCGTGACGGCAATCGGCGAACAGCGTGAACTGCGACACCACGAGAACCTCGCCGTCGACATCGGCAAGTGCCAGGTTGGTCTTGCCGTTATCGTCCTCGTTAATGCGCAAGCCCCGGAGCTTGCCCCACAGCTTATCGGCCTCGGCGCGCGTGTCGCCATGGCCCACGCCCAGCAGCACCAGATAGCCGCGCCCAATTTTACCCACGCACTCGCCGTCGACCGTCACGCCGGCGTTGAGCACGCGCTGCACCACCGCACGCACGGCCTACTCCTCGCCCGTCAGTTTGGCAGATAGGTGCTCGAGCGCATGGAATCGATGACTGATGGCGTTCTTCTCGTCCGCCGTCAGCTCGGCCATGGTCTTGCCCGGCGTGTCGACCGGCAGGAACAGCGGGTCGTAGCCAAAGCCGTGATCACCGCGGCCCTCGTGCGCGATAACGCCCTCGCAGGCGCCCTCACCATAGGTGACCAAACCGTCCGTGTCGATGAGCGCGACGACGCTCATAAAGCGCGCAGTGCGGTCCTCGTCGGCCACGCCCTCCAAATTCACGAGCAGCTTGGCATTGTTGGCGGCATCGTCACCGTGAACGCCCGCATAGCGTGCGCTATACACGCCCGGCTCGCCGTCCAGAGCATCGACGACCAGGCCCGAATCGTCGGCAATGGCCATGAGCCCCGTCTCTTCGACGGCAGCCTGCGCCTTGATGATGGCGTTCTCCAAAAACGTCGTGCCGTTTTCCTCGGGGTCCTCAAAATCACCCAGCTGGCCGAGCGCCACAAAGCGAACCTCGGGCATAACCTTGCCCAAAATGGCCTCAATCTCGGTGAGCTTATGGGCGTTGCCCGTTGCCACGACGATGGTCGCCGCCGGGTCGAGGGTGTCGATGTCGATCTTCTCAAGTGCCATAGCTGGCCTCCTTGTCTCTATAGCAATGCCGTGTTGAGGACGACGAGGACTTCGGCCTCTCTCCCCTCTCAATCAACGGCAGTCTTATACTTCGACGTTTTCCCAGATAAAACCTGCCAAAATAAACCTGTCCCTTTTTGGCAGGTTAGGCGAGGGTTTGGCGCTGGAGCTCGATGAGCTCGGCAATGCCCTTGTCGCCCAAATCGAGCAGGGCATTGAGGCGCTTGCGGTCGAAGGGCGCCTGCTCGCCGGTGCCCTGAAGCTCGATCATCTCACCGGTATCGGTGGCGACAAGGTTCATGTCGACCTCGGCGTGACTGTCCTCGGAATAATCCAGGTCGAGCAGGGTGTTGCCGTCGACAACGCCCATGGAAATCGCGGCGACCTGGCCTGTGAGCGGGATGCGCTCGAGCTTACCCGCCTCGACCCACATGGCAAGGGCGTCGTGCAGTGCCACCCAGGCGCCGGTAATGCTCGCCGTTCGCGTGCCGCCGTCTGCCTGAATCACGTCGCAGTCGACGGTGACGGTGTACTCGCCGAGTGCCTTCATGTTGACGACGGTGCGCAGGCTACGGCCGATCAGACGCTCAATCTCCATGGAGCGACCCTTGCGGTTGGCGTGCTCACGCTTGCAGCGCTTGCCGGTCGATGCCGGCAGCATGGCGTACTCCGCCGTTACCCAACCGGCCTTGGCGCCCTTGCGCCAGCCCGGCACGCCCTCCTCGATGGTGGCAGCGCACAGCACGCGCGTATCGCCAAACTCGGCCAGGCACGAACCGTGGGCATGCTTCATGACGCCGCGAGTAAGCTTGATGGGGCGCAGCTCATTGGCGGCACGGCCGTTGGCACGGTTGACCTGCATGTACTCCATAGAAATATCCTTTCGGCAGAAGAAGAGGGCAAGTCTTTGGACGGTAACCCTACATCTATTTCAGTTCGTCGATATCGACATGCTCGATGCTTTTGAGCGGCTGGCCAAAGATAAAGCTACCCGCCACCGCAAACTCGGCAATGTTATCGGCCGTCGTTGCAAAACGATGCTGCGGCTCGGCTGCGTCGCCCGCCAGCTGCTCGCGGCGCGTGAGAATATCGGTCAGCTCGCGCGTGGTCTCCTCGGCGGAGCTCACCACGCGCACTCCAGGACCCAGCGCATGGCGAATAGGCCCCACGAGCAGCGGGAAATGCGTGCAGCCGAGTACCACGGTATCGATGCCGTGGTCGCGCAGCGGTTCAACCGTAGCGCCGACCAGCGCGCGTACGGCAGGCGTATCGAAGATGTCCTCGTTCTCGAGCCACTGCTCTTGCAGATGCGCGCCCGAGGCGAGCTCGTGCTCAACGACCTCGACAAAGCTCGAGGCAGGGCAGCCGTATACGTCGACGCCGGCATCCAGGTCCTGAATGGCACGCGTGTAAGCGCCTGAGCGAATGGTGAGGTTGGTGGCGAGCACGCCCACCCGGCGCGTGCGGGTGCTGTTGATTGCCGCGCGTGCGCCCGGTGCGATCACACCGATGACGGGGACGTCGAGCACCTGCTGGGCCAAACGCAAGGCCGCTGCAGTCGCCGTGTTGCAGGCGATGACCATGATCTTGACGTCGTGCTTCGACAGCCAGCGGCCTGCCTGCAGCGCAAACGACCGCACCTCGTCCTCGGTGCGGGTGCCATACGGGCAGCGTTTGGTGTCGCCGAAGTAGTAGACGGACTCATGCGGCAGCGCCGTCGCGATGGCGCGTGCAACCGTCAGACCGCCCAGACCCGAGTCGAATACGCCAATGGCGCGCGTGTCCCCGGCCAGATTCTCGATATCGGACATTACCTCACCAGATTCTCTCTCGAAAAGATATGGCTCAGAACGATAGGACCGCGCTACGAACGAGCCGCGACCAGCAGCTCGGCCGTTGCCACCCAGCCGTCGACAATCTTGCCGCGCGTGACGTAGGCGTTATCGCAAGCGTCCAGGAACTCGGGCGCGCCGGCACTGGTCAGGCCGTTCTCGACCAAACAGAACGTACCAACGTGGTCGGCCATGTAGAAATCGGACTCGGAATCACCGAGCGCCAGCGTCTCCTCGCGCTCGATACCCAGGTGCTCGCAGAAACGTGCGATGGCAACGCCCTTGTTGAGGCCGGCGGGATTGATGTTAAACGCGCGGCCATCCTCGACGCGTTCGAGCTCGAGCGTCGTCGGCTTGGACAGATGCGTCAGGTGGCCGTTGCAGGCCCAGACCAGACCGCAGTCGGCCTCGTCCAGGATGGCCTGGACCTCGTCGTCGGGCACATCGCCGCGCATGCCGACGGTGACCTCGCGGTACTTGTAGCCAGTCGACATGTCGTTGTGGTACTCGATCTTATGCGGCCAGCGGGCGAGAATCTTCTCGCACACGCCAGTCTGCTCGATCACCTGATGTGGCGTGAAGCCGCAGGCGGGGTCGTAGGGCATATCGCCGGTCAGATACTCCCAATCGTTGGCCTTGAGATCGTACATGACCAGGCCACCCATCTCGCCGATGTAGGAGTTGAGGCCGAGCACGCGCGCATCCTCGTGGATCATGGTGCGGTTGCGGCCCGAGGTGGGGACCACCTGGATGCCGGCGCGGGCAAGTGCCACGACAGCCTCGACGAGCTTGGTCGAGGGGTTGCCGTCGTTGTCGCGCAGCACGCACGAGCCGGGCGCGAGCATGGTGGCGTCCAGGTCGGTAAAGACGTACTTAACCTTGGCAAGACGCTCGCGCATCTCGCCCGAAAGCTCAGCGACGGTCGGCAGGGTATTGTGGGACATGGTCACTCCATTACGTAGAAGGGGCTTCTGGTCTTAGGCAGCGCGCCTCACTTGAGGGAAAACGCGCTTGCAACGGCAGCGCGCTCAGGACGCCGCCCTCATCGCAGTTCATTAGTCAAACTGGGTAACATCGATTAAACGGTTGGCAAGCGAAAGATCGCTCTCGATGGGTACGAACTCATCACCCACGTGCATGAGCTCTTCGTCGCCCTTTGCCAACAGCAAGACGATGGTAGGCACATCGGGGCTGACGTATTCCTCGCGCGCCGCCTTGAATGCCGCGTGCACAGCAGCCTCGCGATCGAGGATGATCTTGTTCGGGGTATCGTCGGGAACATGCTCGGCAAGCTCGCGACAGACCTTCATCGGGTCCTCGTGAGCCGGATCCTCGTTGGTAAAGATCAGCAGATCAGAATATGGTGCGGCCTCGCGCGGAAGCTGCTCACGGCGCTCCTGCGCCTTGCCTCCAGCAGCACCAAACAGCGCAATGACCGGACTGGCGGGAAACGCGCGCCTGACCGACGAAAAGAGCGAGCGGAACGAAAGTTGGTTGTGAGCGTAGTCAACAACGCAAACCACGCGTCCATCCTTCGACTCCACGACCTCCATGCGGCCCGGCACGCGCAGCTTGGAGAGGCCCTTCTTGATGGCGTCGATTCCGATGCCAATCTCGCGCGCAGCGGCGATAGCGACCAGCGCGTTCTCCACGTTAAAGTCTCCCGCGATACCCAGCAGGACCTTCTCCCCCGCCTCGGGCTTGTCGGCGCTCATGCCATGCAGGTTAAACTCGATGTTAAAGCCGACCATGCGGACATCGCTTGCCCACAGGCTCGCCTCGGGATGCCCGACGCCAACGGTCACCAAGCGCTCGGCCGTCGACGCGGCCTCCAGCACGCGTTCGACTTCATCGGTGCCCAGATTCACTACGGCGGTCTTAGCCTGATCAAAGATCCTGAGCTTGCTCTCAAAATAATCCTCGAAGGTCGGGTGCTCGATCGGTGAGATGTGGTCACGCCCGATATTGAGGAAGCACGCCACGTCAAACGGTAGGTTCTCGACGCGCTGGTACTTGAGCGCCTGGCTTGAGACCTCCATAACCATGGACTGGCGACCAGACGCGCGGCAGTTGGCGATATGGCGCCAGACCTCGGGGGCCTCGGGCGTGGTGTTGGTGCTCTCGTAGCACTCGATACCATCGTCGGTGTTCACCGAGCCGATCATGC
>USHZ01000071.1 GCA_900554595.1 uncultured Collinsella sp.
GTGCACCGGGCCGCTGTCCTCGAGCCGGCATCAGCTTGCCGGTCTCAAAACGTATACTTGATTTAAGGCGGAGTGGAATGTGGGCGCGCAAGGAGATGCGGAATCGATGAGAGCCTCAAAAAAAATTACTGCAGTGTTATCATCTTTCATCCTCTCTATTCTTCCATTTCTGATTCTATGGGCGGCTTGGTCAGTCCTCCCTGATACAATTCCCGCTCATTGGAGTGGGGGTGTGGTTGATCGATGGGGTAATAAGCTTGAATTGCTGGTTGTTCCGCTGTTTTTCCTGATTGGTTCTATTGCAATTTCTGTATACCTTATTGTTTCCACGCGGCGAAGAGAGTTCGCGGATTTCTCTGTTCGAATGCGACGGGACTTTGTTGCGTGCTATATTTCTAGTCTTCTTTTATCGACAACCTGCTCAGTGATAATTGCCGTTTGGGTTCAGTTGATTCTTACGCAAAGCACTGCGGTTGATGGGGGGCTTGGACTATCGATCCTGTATTCCCTTCCCGGGCTATATGTGATCTTGTGCGCTTTGCCGCCTTTTTATGCGAGCGGCGAGAGCAAAAAGGCAGAGCGCCTGATAACAGTTCTTATTGGCGGCGCGGAGATTGTTCTTTGTGGAATAGTGCTTGAAGGTTCGGCTGCCTCTTATGCGATGATTGGACTGATGATTCTGTTCTGTGCGTTTGAGATTGTGTCACTGGTAAGGGATAGCCGGTCCTTATGAGTTGAATTACGCGCGTGCGGATATAAAGGGTGGCATGTTAAATTTGTTGAAAACTCTGACATGCGCTGCCGACTTCATTAAAATCGATTGCCAATCAAGTCTTCCTATATATGCGAGCCCTGAGAAGCTGCGCTGTGAACCTGAGACCGCTATCGATCGGCCCGGTGCACCGGGCCGCTGTCCTCGAGCCGGCATCAGCTTGCCGGTCTCAAAACGTATGCCGTCCGGTACGACCAACAGCCGAGTCTTGCGCCCAGTTCGAGCAGCGCCAGAGCCCCGTGCCGGAACCCGCGCAGCCGATGGCAGGGGAATTCAGCCGCGGCCATCGAGGAGCCGACCCAGGGACGGCGCCCCCAGTCCTCGAAAGATTTCCACCGCCCCCTACAGGCCTGGATTGATTTAACAGTTGATTTAATCTGGCTGAACAAGCCGAGCATGGGCCGGTTGACAAAATGTAAGGTAAAATAGCAGATACGACCGTACGCCGGTGCGGGGTTCGGGTGATGTGATAGAAAGTAATTCACGTATTGCATCCAACTGGGAGGCGCATCATGGCAACCGCCACCGCAGCCCTGAGAACCCCCGAGGACCTCGCGAACAGGTACGACCGCCTGGCGAAGTCGACGGGCCGCACGAAAACCTTCTACATGACGGAGGCGCTTGCCGCAGAGATAGGCAGGCTCGAATACGAGTACGGCCTCATAAATTATCCGGGAAGCGTTTGGTTGCGAGGCATGCCAGTGTGAGGGCCTGATTCGTCAGATCCCGCACAGGGGGACCGCGATGGTGGCCACCGCGCCGCCCGAGGGGCTGTTGGCGAGCGAGACGGAGCCCCCGTGGGCGCTCGCGGCCTCGGAGGCGACGTGGAGGCCGAGCCCGTAGTGGCGGCCTCCGTCGCGCGAGGAGCGGGAGGAGTCGTCTGTGAAGAGGCGCTCGCAGCCGCGTTCGAGGGCGGCGGGAGAAAAGCCCGGTCCGTCATCGGCGACCTCGATGACGAGGCGCCCTCCCGCGACGTCGCAGGAGACAGCCACGCGCGAGCGTGCGTGCTCGGCGGCGTTGGCCACGAGGTTCGCGGCGGCTCGCGCCAGGCTGGTTCGGTCGAGCGCGGCCTCGGGCGCGCCCGCGACAGCGGGGCCCGTGGCCGCGTCGAGCGTCACGCCTCGCGCCCGAGCGATCTGGGCGGCCTCGGCGAGAACCTGCTCGCAGAGCTCGGCCGGCCGCATGGGGGCCCTCTCCGCCCCGCCGGACCCGCGCGAGGCCTCGATGAGCAGGCGCACGTAGCCGTCGAGCCTTTCGACACTGCCGGCTATGTCGCGCGCGGCGGCCGCGAGGTCGGCGTCTTTCTCGTCTTCCAGCTCCTCCGCCACGAAGTCGGCGTTGGCGCGCAGCACGGTGAGCGGCGTCTTGAGGTCGTGGGCGAGCGACGCCACCTGCTCGCGCTGCCCCCGCTCCGCGGCCCAGCGGGCCTCGAGCGACTCGGCGAGGGAGGCCCGCATGGCGTCCATCGCGGCGAGGACGTCGTTCACCTCGCGCACGTTGGTGCTGCCGACCGCGAAGTCGAGCTCCCCCGCGCCGACGCGCCCCGCCGCCTCCGCGAGCGGCGCCATCTTGCGCGAGATCACGCGGCTCGCGCGGCGCGCCACGAGCGCGAGCGCGAGCGCGCTTCCCGCAGCGGCGCCGACGAGCATGAGGCTCTGCGGGTTGGGAAGCAGGCCCGCGAGATCGCGCGAGACCCACTGCGGCAGGTACTCGCTGACGAGTGCGCAGGCCCCGCCGCCCTTGAGCGGGAACGCGGCGTAGGTGAGGCCCGAACCCCCGCCCTCGATCTCCACTGTGCCCGGATCAGCGGCGAGTGCCGCACGGGCCATTTCCGTCGCGTCCTCGAGCCGCGTGCCCTCGAGGTCTGTCATCAGCACGTATCCGTCCTTGTTCAGGATGAGGTAGCGGTACGCCGTCGGCACGTCCTGCTGCCCGCAGACGCCGTCGCGTGCCAGGCCCTCCGCGACCTCGCGCGCATTGGCCGGCCCCCAGCTTGCCTCATAGACGAAGCCCGCGTTGATCGCCACGGAGAGCACCATGAACGAGGCGAGCCACGCCGTGGCGACCGCCGCGAACGCGTAGGCGAAGTAGCGCGCGATGACGAAGGAGAGCGGCATGCCCCCGCGACCTCGCGCCCCGGTCCTCAGAGCTGCCACTTGTACCCCATCCCCCAGACGGTCGCGATCGGATCGGCGCCGGCCTCGGAGAGTTTCCTCCGGGCGCGGCTGACCTGCATGGATATGGCCGCGTCGTCGGCGTCGCTCTCCCAGCCGAGCACCGCCTCGCGTATCTGCGCGCGGCTCATGACCTGCCCGGGGTGACGAGCGAGGTACTCGCAGATGGCGTACTCGGTGGGCGTGAGCGGCACGGTCTCGCCGCCCACGGCGAGGTCGCGCGCCCCGAGGTCGATCCGCACCTCCCCGAAGGAGAGGGCGTGCGAGCGCGGCCGGCGCTCACGGCGTAGATGGGCCGCGACCTTGGCGCGCAGCTCCGCGGCCCCGAAGGGCTTGCGGACGTAGTCGTCGGCGCCCAGGCCGTAGCCGGCCACGGCGTCCTCCTCGGCCACGCGCGCGGTCAGGAAGATGATGGGCCCGTCGAAGTCCGGGCGGATCTGCCGCACGAGCTCGAAGCCGTCGAGCCCCGGCATCATGACGTCGCAGAGCACGAGGTCGAAGCGCGAGAGGTCCATCCCCGGGACCGCCGTCGGGTCCGCTGCCTTGACGACCTCATGGCCGTCGCGGCCGAGGACGCGCGCGAGCGCGTCGAGGATCGCCCGCTCATCATCCACTGCCAGTATCCTCGCCATGTTCGACCTCCTGAAACTCCCGCCGGCATTGTACTTGCGCCGCGCTCAGCGGTCCAGAGCCCCGCGCGCAGCCGCGGGTGCCTCGGCCGCGTTGCACGCGCGGTAGCGCACGCCCGAGCCGCCGCGCGCCTCGATCTCGAGCCAGCCCTCGCCGTCCGACTCCCGCCCGAAGAAGATGAGCTGGAGCTCTCGGACTTTGCCTCTGTCGTCCGCCGCGTCCACCAGTTAGACGTAGTTTGCCCCCGCCCCAGTGGCGTCGGCGTAGGAGCTCGCGTGGCTGCCGGGCTCGGGCGCGGGCGCCCACATGGCGATCTCAGGGTTGGGCAGCACGCGGTCGGCGATCGAGCGCAGCGCCGACCCCCAGCCGGCGTCGAGCAGGGCATTCCCGCCCAGGACGAGCGCTGCGGAGAGGAGGGCGAGCGCGGCGGCGAGCGGCTTCCTACGCATCTGCCCTCCCGTCCTCGAAGCGGCAGAACCAGGCGATAAGGACGGCGGCGGTTGCCAGGGTGAGCACGAGGCCAGCGAGCGCAGTCGTGAGGAGAGGGCCCGCCGCGCGTGCGGCGTCGATGAAGGCCTCCACCCCGAGCGACCCCAGGCGCGCGGGCCAGGCGAGCGGCACCCAGCTCAGAGGCGTCGCCAGGGCACCGGTGAGCTCGCCGGTCATGAGGCCGTGCGCAAGTCCGCCCACTGAGAAGAACGCGAGGAGCCCCGCCGCGCCGGCGCCGATGGCGGCGTTGCGGCCGAGGCGCAGGGCCACGCCGAGTCCCAGCGCGTAGAGGGGCAGGCTGCCCAGCACGATGTCCGCCCAGGCGGCCGCAAGCGGAGCGGGCCCGAGCGGCAGGCGCCCGGCGACGGCGAGCACGGCCCCGAACACGCCGAGCGCCACGGCCAGCGCGGCGGCACCGAGCGCCGCAAGGGCGAGCAGCTTCGCAGCGACGGCGCGCCCGCGCGAGGGGACCGCCGTGAGGTTGGCGAGGCGCCCGGCAGCGCGCTCCTCGTCCACGGCGAGCCCGCAGACGATGGCGGACATGAGCGGCATGAGGGCGCCGAGGAACTGGACGTAGGCGTCCGCGCCCAGCGCCGGGTCCCATCGGGTTACGGAGAAGTACTCGCCGCAGGCAAGACCGGCTGCCAGGCCGCAGACGAGGTGCACCGCCGTGAGCGGGGAGCGCGCCAGGCGCAGGGCCTCGGAGAGCAGGGCCCGCGGGAGAGTCATGCGCGGCGTCGGGTCGGAGAGTCGTGTCATGGCCATCACCTCTCCTCGGAGCGCGCGAACCAGGCCGCGCCCGCCGCCGTGAGCGCGGCGAACGCGAGCGCGCAGACCGCAAGGCCCGCCAGTGTGAGCATGCCGTCCGCCGTGAGCGCCCCGCCGAGCGCCATGTCCGCCGCGAGTGGCTCGCCGCTCGGCAGCACGGGGATGAAGCTCGTGGGGATGACCATGCTCGCCGACGGCGGAAAGAGCTGCGGCAGCGGCACCAACGACCAGGCGAACCCACCCACGAGCTGCGCGGCGAGCGGGCAGAAGATGCCCACGAGCATGCCGAGTCGCGACGTGAGGAAGAGCCCTGCGGGGATCATCCACGCCGCGGTCACCGTGTTGGCGAGCGCGCAGAGGAGCATCGTGAGCGTGCCCGCGGCCGTGAGGCCCTGCGAGGAGAACGCCGAGCCCGCGAGGTAGATGCCGAAGACCACGAGGTTCGAGAGCGTGCAGAGCGCGAGGCACCAGAGCGCCTTGGCCCACCAGGCGCGCCCGAGCGGGAAGCCCAGGCCCAGAAGCCCCCGCATCCGCGTGCGAGCGTCCGCCCGCGCGACGCACGCCACCACGAGCGAGAGAGACACGGGCAGGAAGAGCGCGTACCAGTAGTTCCACGCGCTGAAGATCTGCACGCCCCGGTAGGGCATCGCGCCGAGCAGCGGCATCGGCAGCGCCATGAGCACGGCCAGGCGAACCGGTGCCGCGTGGCGCGACTTCAGGGCCTCAGCGCGCAGGCCCGCGAGCAGGCCGCCTTTCTCGCCCGTCATGCCGCCACCTCCCCGCGCGCTCGTCGCCCCTCCCGGCAGACGCTCATGAAGAGTTCCTCGAGGTCCTGCCCGGGTCGAAGCGCATCCTCGTAGGCGAGGCGCCCCCCGTAGATGATGCCGATGGTGTCCGCCATCTGCTGCACCTCGGAGAGGATGTGGCTCGAGACGATCACCGTCGTGCCCGCCGCCGCGAAGCCGCGGATCTGGTCGCGCAGCTCCTCGATGCCGATGGGGTCGAGGCCGTTGGTGGGCTCGTCGAGCACGAGCAGGCGTGGCCGGGCGATCAGCGCCAGCGCGAGCCCCAGGCGCTGCCGCATGCCCATCGAGAAGCGCCCGGCGCGCTTCTTCCCGGTGTCCGCGAGGTCCACGGCGGCGAGCACCTCATCTACGCGGCTCTCGGGAAGGCCCAGCAGCGTGGTGCGCACGCGCAGGTTCTCGCGCGCGGTGAGGTTGGGGTAGAGCGGCGCCTCCTCGATGAGGCTGCCGATTGCGTAGAGGTCCTCGCGGCGCCAGGCGTGCCCGGCAAAGAGGATCTCCCCGGCCGTCGGCCGCAGCATCCCGCAGATCATCTTGAGCGTTGTCGACTTGCCGGCGCCGTTGGGGCCGAGCAGCCCGTACACCTCGCCCTCGCGGATATGAAGGCTCACGTCGGCCACGGCGTCCTGCGCCTGGTCGCCGCGGCCGAAGCGCTTGGTGAGCCCGCGCGTCTCGAGCATGTAACCCATGGGTTTATCCTTTCTCTTCCGGGAGCGCGGGCCGAGCCACCGTGCCCGCGCGCCTTACCTTTCGGGTTCACCATCCATGGTGGGGCGCGTTTCTAACGAAGCCGTAACGGCCGTTGGGCTCTTTTGGCGCCAGCCAATCTCGACCCACACGCATTTGCTTAAAGCAACAACTTTCCCGATCGATGTAATCACCAAATCAAAACGTGTACACCAGCCACCAAAGATGCCGAAAAATGTCGCTTTTGGAGGCTGATGTACACAAATGCAGAATCCAGCGCAGCCCAGAGGCACCCTTCACATGTCTGGACTCTCTATGGCCGCGCTGGATAGACATCGCTAGAACGGGTATAGTATCGAAAGTTTTGTCGTTTACCAGCGGGGGAGTCCTGTGGGCATCAAGAAGAAGATCAAAAAGGAGCTTATCGGCACTTCCGATTACCCGTCGAATAAGATCTTTACGATCTCCAATTTCATCACCTTTACGCGCCTGGTCCTCACGCTCGTCTTCCTGTACCTGTTTGTGACGGACAACAACCGTGTCGTCGCCATTGTCATCTATGCCATCGCGGCTTCCACCGACTGGATGGACGGCCAGATTGCCCGTATGACCAAAACGGTCTCGTGGCTCGGCAAGGTAATGGATCCCATCTGCGACCGTGCGCTGCTGTTTACCGGCGTGCTGGGTCTCGTGGTCCGCGGCGAGCTTCCCATCTGGGTCTGCGTGCTCATTATCGGCCGCGATATCTACCTAGGCATCGGCACGCTCATCGTGCGTCACTACCACCGGCGCCCCATCGATGTTGTCTTTCCCGGCAAGATTGCCACGGCACTGCTCATGACCGGCTTCTCGCTCATGCTGCTTGGGTTCCCCGTCATCGACGGCTGGCATCTGCTGCCCGCCACGTTCACGGCATTCCCAGGCCTCAACGGCAGCTCGGTGCCCCTCGGCATCTTCTTTGTATACGGCGGCGTCATCTTCTCCATGCTCACCGCTGTCATCTATTCCATTAAGGGCGGGGCGGCCATTAAACAGGCCATCGCGCATCCCGAGGACGAGGACATCGACTTTCTTAACCCCGAAATCGAAGACTAAGTCGTTGGGGTATGATTACGTACGGTACATTTTTTGCGGCACGTCCGCGTTAGATAGGGGTTGTCATGGACAACAAGGTTAACAATATGCCTCAGAACGATAAGACTGCGGACGCTACCTGCGTTTTCCGTGTTCCTTCGAGCGATGTCACCGTTCCCGACCTTATGGCCAACGTGCGCATCACCGCTCCGGTTCTGTCCATCGTCAAGGGTCCGCAGACCGGTGCTGCCTTCGAGCTCGAGGACGACGTGACCACCATCGGCCGTGATCCCGCGAACGGTATCTTCCTCAACGACATGACTGTCTCGCGCAGCCACGCACGCATTATTCGCGAGGGTCTGGGAGCCCGCATCGAGGACCTGGGTTCGCTCAACGGCACCTGGGTCGATGGTGCTATCGTCAACGGTGCTCCGCTGCACGACGGTTCTTCCGTTCAGATCGGTACGTTCACGCTCATCTACCACGAGAGCACGCCGGAGCGCATCGAAACCGGTGAGTAGGTAATGGCCGAACGCAATTATCTGAGTATCGGCCAGGTCGTCAATCTACTTCGAGGCGCATACCCCGATCTATCGAACTCAAAAATTAGATTTCTAGAAGATGAAGGGCTCATCACCCCTCATCGTACGCCTAAGGGGTATCGCCAGTACTCCAAGGAAGACGTTGATCGTCTCGAGGTCATCCTGCACCTGCAGAAGACCCGCTACATGCCGCTCAACGTCATTAAACAGCGCTTGGAAAACGCAACGGACCTGTCCACTTTGGCTTACGAGGTGGGTCTTCTGTCCGATGTTCCGCTTAAGACGGAGCCCAAGGAAACCAAGCAAAAGCTGCATCCCATCGAGACCATTCCCGACATGCTCGGTGTTGAGATTTCGTTTATCCGCTCCCTTGCCGAGAACGATCTTATCCGCATCATCAAGAGCCCACAGAACCGTGAGCTCGTCGATGGCCGAGATTTCCCGATTATCCGTTACTGCTCGGAGCTGTCGCGCTTCCACATTGAGCCGCGCAACCTGCGTCAGTACGTATCGTCGGCAAATCGCGAGTCTTCGATGTTTGAGCAGGTTCTCGTGAGCATGCTCGGCATGGATACCTCCGATGATGAGCGCGACGCCAAGCTCGAGCGCGCTTTTAAAAAGCTGCACGACCTCACCGAGGGTGTGCACACCGCGCTCCTTAAGAACCGTGTCTTTGAGTCGCTCAACGCCGTGGTCGAGGACGCTGACATCGATGCCCTCGATGAGGAGATCGCGCGTTCCGAATCCACCAAGGCTAAAAGCGATGGGGCAAGCGTCCCCGCGGTTGCCGCGCACGACGAGTCTCTCGTGCAGCCGTCCAAAGTCGTCGTCCCCTCGCAGAGCTCGTCTGCTAACACGGGCAAATAACCGCCGTTCACCCGGCAATCCATGAAAGGTCACCCATGTACGACTTCGAATCTCATATCGTCGATATCCCCGACTATCCCGAGCCCGGAGTCGTCTTTAAGGACATCACGCCGCTCTTTGGAAATCCCGAGGCCCTGAAGGCCATGGTGGATGCCCTGGCCGAGCATTTTGCCGACATGGGCATTACCAAGGTCGTAGGACCCGAGGCCCGTGGCTTTATGGTCGGTGTGCCCGTGGCCGTCGCCCTAGGTGCCGGCTTTGTTCCCGCACGTAAACCGGGCAAACTACCGCGCAAGACGGTAAGCGCGAGCTACGAGCTCGAGTATGGAACGGATTCTATCGAGATCCATGCCGATGCCATTACCTCTAAAGATACCGTGTTGATTCTGGACGACTTGGTCGCGACGGGCGGAACCGTC
>USHZ01000072.1 GCA_900554595.1 uncultured Collinsella sp.
ATAAACGGATAGCGCGTCTCGGAGCTCATAGAGATTGCTTGGAACACCCGGTCGTTGCAGGGAAGCTGATCGACGATTGGGCGTTGCGGCGCGTCATTGTCTTTCGGTTGCTGCACGCGATGCATAAGCTTATAGCGATACATCTTGCGATCGGCATCCATCGTCATCTGGCGACGCGTGTCGCCGGCAAGTGGATCGACGCGCGAGCAGCCAAAGCTAAAGCTGGCGATCATGGGCGCCTTGCCACCTGAGCTCGCCTCGATCAGCCCGGCACGTACCTGCTCCAAGCGCTGCTCGAGTTCAGTCTCGTTTGCGGAGAGCGAGATAAGCACAAACTCGTCTCCACCGATACGGAACAGCATCTCATCGTGCTCCATGGTTTCGGAGAGCGTGCGGCAGATGCTCAGAATATAGCGATTGCCTTCGGCATGGCCAAACCTATCATTGCAATGCTTGAGATGGTCGATGTCAATATAGGCGCAGGTGAAGGGGTCGCCTTTGCGCCAGAGCTGCTCGACGTGACGGTCGAGTCCGCTGCGGTTGCCCAAGTTGGTGAGCGGGTCGATATAGGCGTTGCGCTCAAGCAGCTGGCGCTCTTGTTGCAGGATGGCATGCGTCTTTTGCAGTTGCTCGCCAACGGCGCGCAGCTCAGCAGGCAGCGCGGCAACATCGAGTTCGGCGGTCGAGATGCCATTCGCAAGTCGCTGAAGATAGGCAATAATCGATTGCTCGCCCAGGCGGTACGACTCGTTCATGATGGATAACCTCCTTGGGCAGAACAACGGTTTGTATCATATCCCCAATTCGGCTTGGATTGGGGATATAAGTTAGCTAATGGAGACAAATGCTCCCTTCGGCGGTGGCGTTTTGCACGTGAGCGTATCAGTTGTCATTGTCACCATCGAGCAATGCCTCAAAATCCTTCGCCGGCATGGGGCGGTAGTAGAGGAAGCCCTGAGCGTAGCGGGCGCCCATCTGTCGTAGCATGTTCGCCTGCTCATTTGTCTCGACGCCTTCGACCACGACGGGCAGATGAAGCGACTGCGCCATTTCGAGCATCGATGAAATGATTTGCGTGCTGCGGCCTTGATCGCGGTCGGTGGGTACAAAGGTGCGGTCGAGCTTGATGACGTCGACGTTGACGTTCTTGAGCATCGCGAGCGTGGACTGGCCGGTGCCAAAATCGTCCATATAGGTCGAGAAGCCTCGGGTGTGCAGGTCGGCTGTCAGTTTGTCCACGGCTTCGGATTCTCCCGTATAAGCCGTCTCGGTGATCTCGATACGCATGAGCTCGGGCGGTAGGTTGTATTGGGCGGCGAGCGCCCCCATATGTTCGGCAACGTCGCAGGCAAGGATATCCACTCGCGACACATTAAGCGAAACCGGAACCACGCGAAGTCCTCGATCGATGCGCTCGCGCAGCCATGAAGCGACACCCTGCCAAATGTACTTGTCGAGCGTCACCACAAAGCCGCTTTCCTCGAGTGCGGGGATAAACGTTGCGGGCGAAATGAGAGAGCCGTCCTTGTCAATCCAGCGGGTGAGTGCTTCGGCGCCAATAATCTCGCCGGTTTCCATATCGACCTGGGGCTGCAAGTGGTAGGTAATACGACCATCTGAGAGCGCGTACTGGAATTCGGTCAGCGTGCGGTGGAACGCGACTTCGCGCTCGTACTCCGCGGGGCAGAAAATGGCAATGCGCTCCTTAAAGTCGTTTTTTGCGCGTCGATTGGTAAACATGGCCTTCGCCTGCGCATCGATGGTGATCTCCTCATTGGAGTCGATGGGGTAAACGCCCATGGACGGCCAAAAACCTACGCCGTCATCATGCCTGGCTACGGCCTCGCGAACGCGGTTGTAGATTTGATGGACGGTGATGTGCTTAAAGGGGATGAGTACGCAAAAGTCATCTTGGCCCCAGTACCCTGCGACGCCCATATCGGCATTCTCGATGTCCTTGAGGACCGTGCCCACATCGGCGAGTACGCGGTCACCCTCGGCCTGGCCGTGCCATTCATTAAACAGGCGCATGTGGCCCATGTCGACCGTGGCGATGCACCAGGCGCCGTCGTGCCTTGTCTCGAGAAATGCGTTGGCACGCCGCATAAACTCGCTGGGTCGATAGAGGCCCGTGAGTGAGTCGATACGTTCGGCGATGGCGCTTTTGCGCTCCGCCTCGGGTATGGGGAGGCTGTCGTTGGGAACAAGCCCGCCGGCCGTGCGAAGGCGACGGTCGAGTTCGCCTAAAACGGCGGTCGCCTGATGGGTTAAGTACTCGTAAAAGGCCGGGACGACAAGACAGACGGGAGTAATGGTGTCGCCTGCGATTTGCACAGGAGCGAAAACGGCCTCTTTAAGATGGCGGGTTAGTTGCTCGAATGCCTCGTGGTCCAAATCGTTGCTGAGCACGACGAACTGGACGCTTCGTGAACGGTAAACCCTGCTTCTGCCTCGGGTGATCGACAGCATGCGGCCCGCGTATTCGGCAAGCATGTTGTCGACAGCCTCGGCCCCGTAGAGTTCGTTGAGCTTTGTCGTGCCACGAACGCGCACCGCTATAAGCCCCGTCTCGCAACGGTCGCGGCGGCAGGCATCGATGGCGTTGACCAGCATACGCTGCGTTCCGAGGCCTGTGGCGGCGTCGACGGTTTCGGCAAGTGCGTGGTTGACGATCTCGCCGACATAGAGCGAGGGGACATTTCCGTCGCCGTCGATACGAAACCCGCGAGCGCGGCAAAGGACGTAGTCGCCCGCGGCATTGCGCATACGGTACTGCATGACGCGGCGGTGTTTGGAGCCGTTGTAGATTTGGTCGATATCGCTGGTATAGGCCTCAAGGTCATCGGGATGGACACGCGTTTTCCAGTAATCGTGGCAGTTGTCGATATGCTCGGAAGGAAGACCGAGATCGCGCAAGGCGCCTTGTGACCAAAGGGTGCGATGCTTGTCCAAGTTCTCGATAAAGCAATAACGGCCTTCGTTGAGCATCGAAAAGGCATCGAAAACGCGGTCGCTTATTTCGAAGTCGTCGGCGTGGACTTGCACGATATTGCGTCGATCAAGGTGCATGGCATGGCGCAGCTTGTAGTCGTACATGCGATGGTCGGCATCGAGTGTCATGCGATTGGAGGCTTCGCCCAGGGCGGGGTCGGCGTGTGCCACTCCGTAGCTAAACGAATGAGGCATCTCGGAATCGTTGTTTTTGAGCAGGATCATTCGGCAGTGTCTCAGACGTTCGGCGAGGTCGTCCTCGGTCGCAATCGTAGATAGGATGGCAAACTCGTCGCCGCCTATGCGAAACGCCGCCTCGTCCACTTTCATATACAGTTTGAGATAGAGGCTTACCTGTAAGATATAGCGGTTGCCCTCGTCATGCCCAAAGACGTCGTTGCAGTGCTTGAGATTGTCGATATCGATGAACGCCATGGTAACGGGGGTGTCCTGCTCCCAGAGCTCCTCGAGGGAGCGGGCAAAGCCGCCGCGGTTGCCAAGTCCGGTAAGCTGGTCGGTAAAGGCGGTCCTAATCAGATCATCCTGACGCTCGAGAAGGTCACGGACGGTCCTTTCGAGCGTTTCGGTGTAATTGCTGACAGTATCCATGTTCTAAGCGGCTTTCTGAGGTCGGGGCGGATTGCGTCGGGCGAGCTCGTTGTGTACACGCGTCGTTGCTCGGCGTTTTGCGTGTATCCAGGCCCCGCCTTGCTGCGTTGTTGAGTTACTTTGCCGGCTAATGTTCGTTGTTGATAACTGCTGCGTAGTATAAACAACAGCGCACAATTATATATGGGCGCACATGCTGTGGGCGGCTATTATTCGACAAGCGGTAGCGCGGCGATGCGATGTTCGATAAAAATGCGACTGAGACGATATATGTTGACGGGTATACTTGTCCCGTTTTAAAACGCAGGAACGGAGATGGTCGCATGGCACAGCCGAATACGACGCGCACGGTGGGGCTCGCGCTCGAGGGAGGCGGCTACCGCGGTATGTATACGGCGGGCGTGCTCGACGTTTGGATGGAGCACGGTTTGACCTGCGACCATATGGTGGGCGTCTCGGCGGGCGCGGCGTTTGGCTACAACTTTAAATCGCGCCAGATCGGCCGCGCCATTCGCTACAACAAGGCCTATTGTGCCGATAGGCGCTATGCGAGCGTGACGAGCTGGTTGCGAACCGGTGACATGTTCAATGCCGATTTTGCCTATCACGAGGTACCCATCGAGCGCGATCCCATCGACCTGGAGACATATCGCGCCTGCCCCATGCGTTTTACGTGCGTGTGTACCGATATCGAGACGGGCAAGGCCGTCTATCATGACCTGCCCTATGGCGACGAGAGGGATATCGAGTGGATTCGGGCGTCGTCGGCGATTCCCGTGGCGACGCGCCCCGTTGTCATTGAGGGGCATAAATATCTGGATGGTGGCGTGGCCGATTCTATTCCCAGTGCATGGTTGTTTGCGCGGGGGTATGACCGCAATATCGTGGTGCTCACGCAGCCAGCGGGCTTTGTGAAGCAGCCCAACAGCGTGATGCCCATGCTGCGCCGCGTGTTCCGTCACTATCCGGAGTTTGTCGCAGCGCTTGAGCATCGGCATGAGGTCTACAATGCCACGCTCGATGACCTGTCACGTCGCGAGGCTGCCGGCGAAATCTTTGTAGTGCGGCCGAGCGAATCGGTGAAGGTGCCGTCGCTGTGCCGCGAACCGGATGAGCTCGAGCGCATCTATCAGATCGGCCGCCGCGATGCAGAGGCGACTTTGCCGGCGTTGGAGACCTACCTGGCGGGGTAGAGGCTGCAGCGGAAAGCGCATCCCGGAATTTGTGTTTAGGCTGGGACGCAAATTCCCCGTGGGGCGGTTCCGGAAAGCGCATCCCGGAATCGGCGCTAAAAATGGGATGCAGTTTCCGCGAGAGGCCCGTAGCGGAAAGTTCATCCCGGAATATGCGTTCAGACTGGGATGCAGTTTCCCACTGGCTCTCTATACGGAAAGCGCATCCCGGAATGGACGTCCAAACTGGGATGCGCTTTCCATTGCTGAAGATATGAGGCCGCGGAGCAGCTGCTCGGCCTATGTCTATGCCTGCTGCCAGGTGTCGACAAGCTCCTTGGCCGCGGCGTGGGGGTCGTCGGCGCTGCAAACGGCGCTCACCACAAAGAAGCCATCGACGCCGGTGGCCTTGAGCTGCGGCAGGTCGGCCGTCTTGACGCCGCCGCCCACCACGATGGGCACGGGGCTTGCCGCGTGGAGTGCGGCCAGGTCCTCAAAGCTCTTGGTGATGATGGAGCCGTCGGCCGCGCGTCCGCAGTCGCGCTTGGTCTCGGTCTCGTGGAGCGGGCCGATGCCCAGGTAGTCGACCAGGCTCATGTCGGCGGTCTTGACGTACTCGAGCATCTCCTCGCAACGGGCCGAAAGGCCCACGATGGCGTCGGGCCCCAGCAGCTTGCGACAGACCTCGACGGGAATGTCGCTCTGACCCACGTGCACGCCGTCGACAGCAATGCCCTGCTCGCGCGCGGCGAGTACGCAGTCCAGGCGGTCGTCAATCAGCAGGGCGACCTGGCCGGTCTTGCCAGCCTTTGCGATTGCCTGCGCGGCGTCGCCCGTCAGTGCAATGATTTCGCGGGCGCTTGCCACCTTGGAGCGCACCTGGATGCAGGTAAAGCCGGCGTCGAGTGCCTGGGCCACCACATCGCCCACGGGGCGCCCGAGCGTGTTTTCGGGGCCGAGTACCAGATAGGCCGAGATATCAAGGTTGTCGCGGATGCTCATCGTGCTTCCTCCTGTTTCTTGATCTGTGCTTCCATGCGCTCGAGTTTGCCGGTCATGGTGTCGGTAAATCCGGGTCGAATATCGGCTTTGAGCACGACTTCGGTGCGGATGCCCTTGCTCGCCAACACAAAGGTTGCGTCGCGCACGACCTGCATGACCTCGTCCCACTCGCCCTCGATCTCGGTGAACATCGAGGTGGTGCGGTTGGGAAGGCCGCTCTCGCGAATGACGCGCACGACCTCGGCGACCTCGGCGGACAGCTCATCGCCGGTGCCGCACGGGGCGATGGCCACGGCGACGAGCGTGTTCATGCCGGCGTTGGTTGCGGGTTCGGACATGGCTTATGCCTCCTCGAGCTCGAGTCGGTTATCGGCGATGTCTTGGGCGGTTGCGCGGTAGAGCTCGTCGATAAAGGCGACCTTAAAGCTTGCCGGGGCATCGGCGACAGCGGCGGCACGCGTACCGGCGACGTTGTAGACGGCAGTGCCGCAGATGGCTGCCGTAAACGGGTCGGCAGCGCAGGCGTACACGGCCAGCACGCCGCCCTGCGAGCAACCGCAGCCGGTGATCTTGGACATGAGCGGGCTGCCGCCGTGGGACTTGGCCACGGTCGTGCCGTCGGTGATCAGGTCGACTTCGCCCGAGACCACTACGGCGCCGCCGGTGTAGCGGGCGAGCGCTACGGCGGCATCGCGGGCGGCGTCGACCGTGTCGGTGGTATCGACACCGCGTACGCGGCTCAGATCGGCCGCCTCGCCCTCAAGACCCCACAGGCCGGCGAGCGCGATAATCTCGGAGGCGTTGCCGCGCACGATGGCGGGCTTGTACTGCTTGAGCTCGTTTACCAGCTGGGTGCGCAGGCTACCGATGCCCAGACCCACCGGATCGAGCACCCAGGGCTTGCCGGCGTCGTGTGCCGCCTTGGCCGCGCGGGGGATCGTCTGCTCGTAGATGGGGAAGAGCGTGCCCATATTGAGATAGATGGCGCCGCCGCCGGCAACGAGTGCCTCGCCCTCGTCTGGCAGATAGACCATGGCGGCCGAGCCACCCACGGCGAGCTGTGCGTTGGCGACAAAGTCGATCGTCACCGTGTTGGTGATGGAGCCCGCCATCGGATTGGTGGCTCGAATCTCCTCTACGGCCTTGACCACATTTTGCTTAAGCTGTTTCGAATCAATCACTGCACATGCCTCCTTGGCATAGAAAAGGGGCGCTGTGCATAGACAGCGCCCCTGTAAAGGCGGCATGCTCCCTACGCCAGCATTAACTGACAGGTTCAAAGGATTGGGCCCTATGCCCTCTCAGCCTTGTGGTTTGCACCGCCGGCACTCCCGCATCGAATCTGTTGCTCCCTATACTAACGCACCTGCCAATAAGGGACAGGTTTATTTTGGCAGGTGGCAACAGGGGTGCTGCATTTTCCCAGATAAAACCTGCCAAAATAAACCTGTCCCTTATTGGCAGGTCGTTACAATGGTTACGGTGAAAATGACTGGGGGACTCTATGATCAAACTTGTGCTGACCGATATGGACGATACGCTGATTCCAGCCGGGCATGACGGCGCCAGCGACTACGCCATCGAGGGCATTCATGCCATGCAGGCGGCGGGTCTGCACTTTGGCCCGGTTTCGGGTCGCCAGCCGTCCGCGATGGGCTGGATGTTCAAAAATCGTTCCGAGTGCTTTTCGACCGGTGCGTTCTGCAACGGCCAGGTCATGTTTGTCGACGGTCAGGCGGTCGCTTCGCGCGCGACCGACAACGATGCCCTGATGCGTCTGGCCGATTACCTCGAACAAGAGACCGACGATACCTATCTAAAGGTCTATAGCCTGGGTGACGACTTTTGGGATAACGATGCCTATTGCGTGACGAGCGACCCCGAGCGCGTGCGTCGCGCCATGGAGTCGGGCGGCAACGCATGGCTCAAAGGCGAAGAGGCTCCGTGCCGTCCCGTTGTCGATGATGCCCCGGTATACAAGGCGAATATCTGGAGCGCCCGCTCGCGTGAGGAGCTCGCGGAGCTACGTGAGCGCGTTGCCGCTGAGGTGCCGGAGCTCTCACTCGTGTTTCCCAACAATCGTGTGCGCCTGTTCGATATCCTTCCAGCAGGTTGGGACAAGGGTTGCGCCGCGCTGGAGCTGGCACGCGCTTTGGACCTGACGCTCGACGAGGTGGCCGTATTCGGTGATTCCGATAACGATCTGCCCATGATCGATGCCGTTCCCAACTCCGTTGCAGTCGCCAATGCCAACGAGGCTGTCACGGCTGCTGCGCGCTGGCATATCGGCGCTGCGGTAGACGATGCGGTCGCTGGGGCTCTGCATCAGATTGCCGCCTGCGCCGCGACGGGGGAGATGCCGCCGTTTATGCGTCAGATGGACACGGAGGGTCTTGGCATCACGAACGTTTAGGGAGAAAGCCATGAAGCTTCAGCAGCTCAGATATGTCGTCAAAGTTGCCGAATGCGGCAGCATCACCGAGGCCTCGCGCCGGCTCTTTGTGTCGCAGCCTTCGATTACCGCGTCGATCCGCGATCTCGAAAACGAGATGGGTGTGCATATCTTTGAGCGCACCAACAAGGGTGTCATTGTGTCCGAGGAGGGCGAGACCTTCTTGGGCTACGCGCGCCAGGTGCTCGACCAGGCCGACCTGCTCGAGGGCAAGTACAAGGGCGCGTCCGAGCAGGTGCCGCACTTTAGTGTGAGCTGCCAGCATTATTCCTTTGCCGTTAATGCGTTTGTCGATGTGATCCGTGAGTTCGATGCTGCGCGCTATGACTTTACCCTGCGCGAGGAGCAGACTCACGAGATTATCGAGGACGTCGCGCATATGAAAAGCGAACTGGGCATTCTGTATCTGTCGGAGCACAATCGCGAGGTCATCGAGCGCATGCTGGCGGCTAACGAGCTCGTGTTCGAAGGGCTCTTCTGCGCCACGCCACACGTCTTTGTGTGTGCCGACCATCCGCTGGCGGACCACGCCAGCGTGACGCTCGAAGACCTTGAGGACTACCCATTTTTGTCCTACGAGCAGGGCAGCTACAACTCGTTTTACTATTCCGAGGAGCTGACCTCGACGTTCGAGCGTCGCAAAAATATCCGCGTGCGCGACCGTGCGACGTTGTTCAATTTGGCCATGGGCCTCAACGGCTACACGGTATGCTCGGGCGTGATCAGCCACGAGCTCAACGGCCCCGGCATTATCTCGATTCCGCTCGACGTGGACGAGTACATGGAGATTGGCATCATCACGCGCAAGAACACGACGCTTACGCGCTACGGTCGGGCCTATATCGACGCGATTCGTCAGCATATCTAGGCTGCTGTGCTCCGCACGGTTCAAGTCTCTTTATGACAGTCCAGACTGATATAGGAAACATCTATATCAAACTGTTATAAACGTATATTTTACGATGGTCATATGAGCGCTCAT
>USHZ01000073.1 GCA_900554595.1 uncultured Collinsella sp.
CCCAAATGAACTACTTTTTGGCAGCTTTGCGCTCGTCGCGGATGCGGGCGCGGTCCATGGCCGCCTCGACGGCCGAGAAGCGGCAACCACAGTAGTTCTGCCGATACATGCCAAGCTCGCGCGAACGACGCGTGGCCTCGGGGTAATACGGGCGAAAATCGCGAATGACCGGGGTGAGCCCATGTGCCGCTGCCAAGCGCTCAAGCACGTCATTACAGGTCTCGAACAGCTGATACGGCGAGACGGCGAGCGTCGTACCCACATATTCGAACCCGCGATCCTGGGCCACGCGGCACGCTTCGGCCAAGCGCAAGGCATAGCACGCACGACAGCGACGGGGTCGATCGGCGCCCAACGGGGCCACACCGGCCTCCCAGCGCTCGCGGTCCTCGCCTGCCTCGATAAGCTCGATGTCGCCATCGGCACACCACCGGCGCAGCTCGTCCAAGCGCCGCTGCCATTCATCGCGCGGTTGAATATTGGGGTTGGTCCAGCAAATCGTGGGCTCAAACCCTTCCTCGCGCAGCAGACGGACCGGCTCAAGCGAGCACGGCGCACAGCAGGCGTGCAACAACAACGGCTTCATCAGCATCTCCTCCCCTGCAATGATTTTTTAATCCCCGTCCCAGAAAAATCATCCAAAAAGACTACCTTGCGAAAAAGCGCACGCCAAAGGATGTGTCCTCACAGGCGACAATGCGGCGGTCGCGCAGGATGGTCCGCACGTAATACCAGTCGCCCACACAGCCCGACAAGTGCAGACCAGCTGCCAAGTAGCACAGCAGCGGATAACCCGAGCATGCAAACCCCAAGGCAAACGCCGCCGTCAAAACAACCGTCGGCGCCAGGCAAATGACCATGTACCGCCGGCGCGAATACACAACGCCCTCGGCGCAGGCATAAATCATGCAAGTTTCGAGATTTGCCCCAAAGGTCACATGCGCACCGGCGGGCGCAAACAACTTAAAGAACACCGCGTGCACCAGCTCGTGCACGGCAAACGACGCCGCAGAGACGACCGCCAAGCCGACTATCCAGCCCAAGACCGCCATCCAGCCGCCCGCGTCGGCCACATCCAGGTCCGCGGGCCCGCCCAGCAGCATAAACACCGGCACCAGGCACACAGCAAATGCGCCAAGCACGACCATCCCCCACACGAAGCAAGCGTGCAGAAAATCCTCGTCCTCAAACGCATGTATGTTGGAAATCTCATTCATAGCATCTTAGGATAGCGCCCCTGCCACGCACCCGCCCGCATGTGCGATAATGTCGAACGATATGCACGAATTGACCACTGCGCCGCCGAGCCCCGCGCCCGGCCGCGCTCTCACCTTATGCGAAGGAGTCCCATGGCATCCAAATACTCCATGAACGACCGTCCCAGCTGGCCGCGCCGCGCCATCGTTACCGCCGGCGAGCCCTATGGCAACAAGGGCCTGCACTTTGGCCACGTCGGCGGCGTCTTTGTCCCGGCCGACTTCTTCGCCCGCTTCCTGCGCGACCGCCTGGGCCGCGAGAACGTCATCTTCACCTCGGGCACCGACTGCTACGGCTCGCCCATCATGGAGAGCTACCGCAAGCTCAAGGAGAACGAGGGCTACGACAAGTCCATTAGCGAGTACGTCGAGTCCAACCACTCCCGCCAGGCCGCGACCCTCAACAACTACAACATCAGCTGCGATATCTACGGCGGCTCGGGCCTTGAGCCGGCTGCGCAGATTCACAACGAGGTTACCGCCGAGATTATCGAGCGCCTGCACGAGCAGGGCACCATCTCCAAGCGCTCCACGCTGCAGTTCTACGACGCCAAGGCCGGCACATTCCTCAACGGCCGCCAGGTGATTGGCCGCTGCCCCATCCAGGGCTGCAAGTCCGAGAAGGCGTACGCCGACGAGTGCGACTTGGGTCACCAGTTTGAGCCCGAGGAGCTTATCGCACCCAAGAGCCAGCTCACCGGCGAGGTGCCCGAGCTGCGCCCGGTCGACAACCTCTACTTCGACCTGCCGGCCTACCTCGACTTTATGAAGACCTACACCGCCAAGCTCGCCCAGAACCCGCAGGTTCGCTCCGTGGTCTCCAAGACCATGGAGGAGTGGCTGCTGCCGGCTCAGCTCTACATCCAGAATAAGTTCCGCGAGGCCTTCGATGCCGTCGAGGACCAGCTCCCCGAACACACCGTGCTGGAGCCCGAGGGCAACAAGAGCAGCTTTACCGTCACCTTCCCCAGCTGGAAAGAGCGCGACGACGCCCACGCGGTGCTCGCCAACGGCGGCGTGCGCTTCCGCAGCGGCAAGGCGCTCGTGCCCTTCCGCATCACCGGCAACATCGACTGGGGCGTTCCGGTGCCCGAGGTCGACGGCGTGACCGACGTCACCTGCTGGTGCTGGCCCGAGAGCCTGTGGGCGCCCATCAGCTACACCCGCACCGTACTCGCCCGCGACGCCCGTGCCGCCGGCGTGACCGAGGGCGTCGCCGCCCAGGATGCCGCCCTCATGGGCGAGCCCGCCGCCGACTCCACGCAGGTGCCCGCACCCACCTACCAGCACAGCTCGCTCGACTGGCGCGACTGGTGGTGCTCTGACGACGCGCAGATCTATCAGTTCATCGGTCAGGACAACATCTATTTCTACTGCATCGCGCAAACCGCCATGTGGGAGGCCCTGGGTTGGGACCTCACGCAGAGCACCGTCAGCGCCTGCTATCACCTGCTCTACATGGGCAAAAAGGCGAGCTCGTCCTCGCAGACGCCTCCCCCGCCGGCAGACGACCTGCTCAACCACTACACCTGCGAGCAGATGCGTGCGCATTGGCTGTCGCTCGGCCTGTCCGAGAAGCCGGTGAGCTTTAGTCCCAAGGCATACGACACGCGCGTGACCGGCAAGGACAAGGACGGCAACGAGGTGCGTGCCTGCGACGACAAGCGCGTCATCGATCCGGCCCTTAAGGAGAGCGCGCTGCTGACCGGCGTCTTCAACCGCCTGGCCCGCAGCTGCTTCTACGGCGTCGCCATCAAGGAGGGCGACGAGAGCCCCTATCGCAACGGCTGCATCCCCGCCGGTGCCGCCTCCGCCGCCGTGGTCGAGGCTGCCGAGCAGGCCGCTCTCGCCTTTGAGCAGGCCATGTACAAGTTCGAGACGCACCGCGCGCTTGCCGTGTGCGACGACTACCTGCGCGCCGCCAACAAGCGCTGGAGCGACGCCTCCAAGACCGCCAACAAGCTCGAGGGCGAACCAGCCAACGCCGCCATGAAGCAGGCCCTCGTCGACGCCTTTACCGAGCTGCGCGTGGCGACCGTACTCATGCACGGCATCGTCCCGGCCGGCTGCGAGCTCATCTGCGAGTACTTCGACATCGACCCGGTCGCCTTCTTTAGCTGGGATAACATCTTTGCCTCCACGGACGAGTTTGTGGAGAGCCTGGGCGAGAAGCCCGGCGAGCACCACGTGAAGCCGCTGCCTCCGCGCTTCGACTTCTTCAGCAAGCACGAGAGCCAGTACTAAAGCACGCCAGCAGCGGCGTGCCCGGAAAGTAGTCTATTTGGGACGGGAAGGAAAGACGGATGTCCAAGCCGCGTCGTCGTAAGCAGAAAAAGCAGGTCAAGGCCGAGCTCAAGCTTAGGCAGTTTGCCGCTACCGAGCTTTCCGACCAGCTTGCCGCCCAACACTCCGCCGCCGACCTGCCGCGCTTTATGATCGACACGGTCGCCGGCGCCTATGCCCCCACCGATGCCGAGCTCATGCTTGAAGGCTTTGGCGCCGCGGCCACACGCCCAGTCACGCTGCGCGCCAACACGCTCAGGGCAACCGCCGAGGGCATCGCCGCCGCACTCGACGAGGCCGGCATCGCGCACCAAACCGTTACCTGGTATCCGGACGCCTTCATCCTGCCCGAGGCCCAGGTTTCCGACCTGTGGGACCTCGACATCTACCGCGACGGCAAAATCTATCTGCAGAGCCTGTCGTCCATGATGCCGCCTTTGGTGTTGGGCGCCCAGGCAGGCGAGGACATCCTGGACATGTGCGCGGCCCCCGGTGGCAAGACGACGCAGATCGCTGCCCTCACCCAGGGCCAGGCACACCTCACGGCCTGCGAGATGAGCATTCCCCGAGCCGAGAAGCTCGAAGCCAACCTCCATCGCCAAGGCGCCAAAAACGTGCCCGTCATGCGCATCGACGCACGCGAGCTCGACGAATTCTTCCGCTTTGACCGCATCCTGCTCGACGCCCCCTGCACCGGTACGGGCACCGTCATCAGCGGCAACGAGAAGAGTCTGCGCGGCCTCACCGAGCAGTTGCTCGGCAAGTGCGCCCGCTCGCAGCGAGCACTTCTGGATCGCGCCATGGGAGCCCTCAAACCGGGCGGCACGCTCGTCTATTCGACTTGTTCGATCTTGCCGCAGGAAAACGAGGACGCCTTGCAAGAGGCCCTCGACAAGCACATGGACTGCGAGCTTATCCCCCTCGATGGCACGCCGAGCGAAAGTGAAAAGCGCCGCGCCCAGGAAGCTGGCGAAGAGCCACGCGTCGAGAGCAACGCCCTCACCGAGGCCATCGCCGCCGGCCACGTCTCGTCCATCGCCAACGGTATGCCCGGCACGCTGACCATTCCGCCCAGCCGCGACTTTGAGGGCTTCTACATCGCCTTGATCCGAAAACGCAGCTAGCGCACGGATTCAAAACTCAACAAGCTATCTCTGTGCGCGCTTGTCCTGCTGGTCACGGTGCTGCTTAAGTGTCTCACGTTCCTTGCGCTCGGCTCTTTTGCCTTTAATGGCCGTAACCACAAAGTAGATGACCGCGGCGGCTACGATTGCGCCCACACACAGGCCAATCGAGCCCAACATTGCTGTAAATTCCATTCCGCGTCACCTCTCTTTTAAACGGGACTTTCAAGATAGCACCTCAATACCCGCCACCACAGCTCCTTCACGTTCGCCGCCCTTCGGTCTAACGGGGGACGCGGCGGGGAAAAATCAACTCGTCAAACGATTTAGCAAGCACAACGCTGCCGGCACCTTGCAGGCCACCATCGCATAGAATCGAGGATCCATGGATACCCTCAACGACCTAAACGAGCGCGTCGACGCCTTCGTCGGCACCAGCTCCTTCGACACGCCTGCCGCGGCAAACGACCAAGCTCCCATCGATGTGCCCGCCGAAGTTCACGAAGACATCGTCGCCTCGGTCGATTTCTCCGAGGTCGAGCTCGCAGACGAGTTCACCGAGCCCCAGGTAGCCGTGACCCCCAACGGACTGCTCCCCATGGAGCCGCTGCCCATCGACGGGCGTCTGCGCAAGGCGGCTCTCCGCATGCCCGATGAGATCGAGGAGGCCAGCGGCTTTACGCTCTTCGGTCGTCGCATCAAGTCGCTTATCTACACCACCGACGTCGCGGTCATCCGCAACTCCAACGCCGATGCCGTCTTTGCCGTTTACCCCTTCACGCCACAGCCGGCCATTACGCAGGCGTTGTTGACCGTTGCCGAGTGCCCGGTCTTTGTAGGCGTGGGCGGCGGAACTACGACCGGTAAGCGCTCCGTGCAGATGGCAGCCGTCTCCGAGATGCAGGGCGCGGCGGGCTGTGTGGTCAACTCCCCTGCCACTGCCGAAATGATCGAGCACATCACCAACATCGCCGACATCCCCGTCATCGCCACGGTCGTACGTTGCGACGACGATGCTCACGCCAAAGTGCGCGCCGGAGCCAAGATCCTCAACATCGCGGCCGGCAAGAACACGCCCCAGGTCCTGCGCGAGCTGCGCGAGCACTATCCCAACCTGCCGCTCATCGCACCGGGCGGCAAGACGCCCGAGAGCATCCGTGAGACCATCGCCGCCGGCGCCAACGCCATCATTTGGACGCCGCCTTCGGCCCAGCAGCTGCAGACCGACATGATGCAGCGCTACCGCAAGATGAAGGAAGACGCCACGCCTGTCATCTCGCGCGACGATGTGCCCATTATCGACCAGGTCGCCGCCGCCGAGGTCAGCCAGGTCGAGAATATGAATCCCGACGTGCCGATTCCCGACGAGGTCATCGAGCGCGTCGCTTCGATCCACGATCATATCGAGGAACGTCGCGCCAACCGCGGACTCAAGCCCTCGCTGCACGGCTTCTTCTTCCGCGGAAAGAAACGCTAACCGCAACAGCAAGGCCCGCCCCGCAAACAACGGGACGGGCCTTTTCTGTTTTCGAATGTCAGGAGTGACAAGCGCAGCTGTTAAAACTGACAGTCAGCGCACGAACGCTAATCCACGCGCTTGTCGCCCATAAAGAAGAGCGCCACCGTACCAGGTCCGGTGTGCGAACCGATCAGAGTACCGATGTTATTGATCTCGATCTTGCCTTTGAGCTGCGGAACCTGTTCCTCAATCAGCGCTGCAACCGCCTCGGCATCCTCGCGGCACGCCGAATGGGACAAGATGCACTTACCCGAATAATCCGCACCGTCCTGCACGTGTGCCATCATGGTCTTAGCCATCTCGGAAATCGCGCGCTTCTTAGTGCGAATCTTCTCACGTGGCGACAGCCCACCTTCGCAATCGACCGTCATAAGTGGGCAAATCTTAAGCGCCGTGCCGATGATCGCGCTCGCAGCCGAAATGCGACCGCCGCGCAGGTAGCTCGACAGATCGGTCGAGAAGAACCAGTGGTGAAGGTTGAGTTTATGCTCCTCAATCCAAGCGGCCGTCTCGTCGAGCGAAGCGCCACCATCGCGAATGTCGGCGGCACATTCCGCCAGCAGGCCAAAGCCCGAAGACGCCGCCAGCGAATCGATGACGCGCACCTTGCCGCCCTGAGGATAGCGATCCGCGAGCATCTGCGCCGCAACGCAGGCCGATCCATACGTGCCCGAAATACCCGACGACAACGTCAGGTGCAGCACGTCTTTACCCTCGGCAACAAACGGCTCCCAAAACTCCTCGTACTCACCCACGCTCACCTGAGACGTCTTGGGCATGGCGCCCGCGGCGATCTGGGCAAAAAACTCGTCCGGCGTAATCGACTGATACAGATCGTCCGTATAGACAACATCGTCGATCTCGTAATGAAAACACACGACAGGGATATTGCGCGACGCAAAGAACTCACGGGTTCGATCGGCGGCGGATTCACAGGTCAGGACAAAATCACTCATATGAGGCTCCTTAAGTATTGATGTGTAAATTATCGCACAGCAAGCCTAAATACGATACAAATGTCCACTATTTACCAATGCGAACCATGTGTATTGATTATCTTTATCATGAACATCCCCATCCCCGTCATGGGCCAACGTGGGCAAAATCACCCGCTTCGTCTCCACTCAACCGCCATATCTACCTCAACTAAATCGATTTACCAAACCGTTCAGCCGGCAATTCAGCCGCCGGCGCAAAATCGAAACAAAGCCGGCGCATACTGATAAACGCTTGACGCTGTTTTATCAGTTTTATCAACCATATCGGAAGGTGCTTCATGGTCGCATTCGATCGCAATCCGCAAGACTTTAAGTATCTGCGTCTGCTGTCGAGACAATTTCCCACCGAGCAATCCGCGTTTACCGAGATCATCAATCTCTCGGCCATTCTCAACCTGCCCAAAGGCACCGAGCATTTTATGAGCGACGTGCACGGCGAGTACGAAGCCTTTATGCACATCCTCAACAACTGCTCGGGCGTCGTGCGCGAACATGTCGACGAGATCTTTGGCGACACGCTCACCTTTGACGAAAAGGGCGAGCTGTGCACGCTTATCTACTACCCGCGCGAGAAGATCGAGCTTGTCCGCAGCCGGCGCGAGGACTCGCCCACCTGGTACAAGACCATGCTCGACCAGCTCATTGTGGTCGCCCGCTCGCTTTCGAGCCGCTATACCCGCTCCAAGGTGCGCAAGGCCATCCCGCGCGATTACGCCTACATCATCGACGAGCTGCTGCACACGCATCCGGACGAGAACAACTATCGTGTGCGCTATCACGAGCGCATCGTTGAGTCCATCCTAGAGACCGCAAGCGCCGACGACTTTATCGAGTCGCTCGCCTCGCTCATCAAGCGCCTGGCCGTCGACCACCTGCACCTGGTGGGCGATATCTTCGACCGTGGCGGCGGCGCTGCCAAGATTATGGACCGCCTGCTCACCTATCATTCGCTCGACATTCAGTGGGGCAACCATGATCTGCTGTGGATGGGCGCCGCTGCCGGCGAGCCCGCCTGCATCGCCACGGTGCTGCGCAACAACCTGCGCTACGACAATTACGAGATCCTTGAGAACGACTACGGCATCTCGCTGCGCGAGCTTGTCGCCTTTGCCGATGCCACCTATTCCGCCGGCGAGTCCATCAGCCCGCTGATCAAGGCCATCAACGTGCTGCTCTTTAAACTCGAGGGCCAGATTATCCAGCGTCACCCCGAGTTCGACATGGCCGACCGTCTGCTGCTCGACAAGATCGACCACGACTCCGGCACGGTCACGCTCGCCGACGGCAGCGTGTGGCCGCTCACGACCAACGACTTCCCCACCGTCGACCCGACGGACCCCTACACGCTCACGCCCCAGGAGCAACACATCATCGACAAGCTCGTGTCCGAGTTTGTCACCGCCGATCACCTGCATCGCCATATCGATTTCCTCTACACCCACGGCTCGATGTACAAGGTCGCCAACGGCAATCTGCTGTTCCATGGCTGCGTGCCGCTCAACGAGGATGGTACCTTTAGCAGCATGAACTGCCTGGACACCTGGCACGCAGGCCGCGATTATCTCGATTTTTGCGACCATATCGCCCGCCGAGCCTGGCGCGTCGGCGACCGCGATGCCCTCGACTGGATGTGGTACCTGTGGATCGGCTTTAACTCACCCGCCAGCGGACGCCTGGTGCGTACCTTTGAGCGCGCCTATATCGCCGATAAGAGCACCTGGGTCGAGCCGATGGACCCGTACTTTACGCTAACCAAGTCGCCCTCGGTCTGCGACGACATCATGCGCGAGTTCGGCGTTGCCCCCATGGCATGTTCGCCGACCGGCCACATCATCAACGGCCATACGCCCGTCAAGACGACCAAAGGCGAGCAGCCCATCCGCGCCGAGGGCAAGCTGCTGGTCATCGATGGCGGCTTCTGCCGCGC
>USHZ01000074.1 GCA_900554595.1 uncultured Collinsella sp.
ATGTATCCCCTTCGTGGTTGTTTTGCTGTTTGCCCAGATAAAACCTGCCAAAATAAACCTGTCCCTTTTTGGCAGGTTTGCTAGAGGAGGTTGGGATGGACAAGGCTAAATTGCGGCGGGCGGGGATTGCTCGGCGCGACGCTCTTGATTTGGATGCGCGAGCGGCAAAGTCCGCCGCTATCTGCGCGCGGCTCGTTGAGCTGCTGGGCCGCTCGGATGCCGCGGCGCCGCGCACCGTTGCCGTCTACGCCGCGATGGGTTCCGAGGCAGACCCTGCCGCGTTTGCCGCTGCGGCCGCCGTGCGCGGCCGGCGCGTAGCCTATCCGTGCATGCTCTCGGCAATTGATGCCGCAGCTTGTGGCCAGCGCATGTGCATGCGGGCAGTTGCCGCCGACGATGCGTCCGCGGCTCCGTTTATCGCCCACCCCACGCGGGCCTTCGCGGCCACGGACATCGACAGCGACCGCTTCCCCATCGTGCCTGCCGAAGCTCTCGACATGATCGTCGTACCGCTCGTGGCCTTCGACCAAACCGGCGCGCGCCTGGGCTACGGCGGCGGTTGTTACGATCGCTACCTGCCTATGCTCTCGCCCGCATGCCAAATTATCGGCATCGCCTTTGACGAGCAACGCGTCGACGGCGTTCCCACCGATACCCACGACCTGCCGCTACCCCACATCATCAGCGCCTGATCGCCGCTGTTTCGCACCCGCAAGATGAGCGTGGAAAATCTCCCACTTTGGGCCCCCTTACGAGCCAAAAGTGGGAGATTATCCACGCTCATTCAACAAGCGTCCAAAAATCCACGCTCATTGGCCGTGTCCCTGCCACGCCGCCCTTTGCGCCAGTTTCTGTCGAGTCGGTGCGGTTCGATGGTTGCTCGTATAATGGTCTGCGTATGAACCGCAACCAAGGAGTTCCAGTTTATGGACCAGAGCCTCTTTAAATTCGACCTGATCGCCGAGGACCCGACCACGCACGCGCGCGCCGGCGTGCTGCATACCCCGCACGGCGACATCGAGACGCCGATCTTTATGCCCGTGGGCACCAAGGCAAACGTCAAGGGTATTCCCACCGAGACCGTCAAGCAGCTCGGTGCCCAGATCGTGCTTGCCAATACCTATCACCTGTCCATGCGTCCCGGCGAGGACACCATCGCCGAGCTGGGCGGACTGCACAAGTTCATGAACTGGCACGGCCCCATCCTCACCGACTCGGGCGGTTTCCAGGTCTTCAGCCACAACGACGCCGTCAAGCTCACCGACGAGGGCGTGCGCTTTATCGTCAACGATTACGACGGCCGCCACGTGTTCTGGACGCCCGAGGACAACATGGAAATCGCCATGAAGCTCGGCTCCGACATCTGCATGCAGCTCGACCAATGCCCCGGCTATCCTGCCACGCGTGCCTATGTCGAGCGCGCCGTGGAGCTGTCGAGTATGTGGGCCGAGCGCTGCTACAAGGCTCATACCCGTGATGACCAGGCACTTTTTGGCATCGTTCAGGGTGGCATGCATCTGGATCTGCGCCTGCGATCGCTGCGCCACCTGGAGGAGTGCGGCGACTTCCCCGGCTACGGCATCGGCGGCTACTCGGTGGGCGAGGACCATGAGACCATGTTCGAGACGCTGGCGCCGCTGGTTTCCGAGTACATGCCTAAGCACAAGCCGCGCTACCTCATGGGCGTCGGCAACCCTACCACGCTCGTGCGCGGCGTTGGCGTGGGCATCGACATGTTCGACTGCGTGCTGCCGACGCGCACTGGCCGCATGGGTACCGCGTTTTCGAGCGAGGGTCGCCTCAACTTCCGCAACGCGCGCTTTGCGCACGACGACGGCCCCATCGACCCCACCTGCACCTGCCCGGTGTGCACGGGCGGCTACAGCCGCGCGCTCATCCGTCACATGGTCACGCAGAAGGAGATGCTCGGCGGTATTCTGCTGTCGATGCACAACATCTACTACCTGCTCAACCTTATGCAGCGTGCCCGTCAGGCCATTATCGAGGGCCGCTACGGCGCGTTTGTGAGCGACTGGATGAACAGCCCTGCGGCGGTGGACTACTAAGAGCGGCGCGGGCGCTTGCAAAGCGCGGGCAACGGCAAGGGACGAGCGCCGGCCGGTCATCACGTTCGCTAACACCGTCTGCGCGACCGATGACCGATAGCTTGCAAGCACTTGATGCATCGTGGGTACCATACCGAATAGTTGATGTTCGGGCGGGTGTTTGGCGCATGGCGTCGACCCCGCCCGTTTTTCTTTTTCTCGATAGGAGTACCCATGATTAAGAATGAAAACGTCGAGGGCGAGCCTGCCTACGACGAGACGTACCGCCGCGGCCCCGTGGTCATGCGCGGCCCCATGATTCCTAAGGACAACACCTATGCCAACTTGCTGGCGCCCGAGGAGTCGACCGACTGGCTGCATGCCGATCCGTGGCGCGTGCTGCGCATTCAGGCAGAGTTTGTCGATGGTTTTGGCGCGCTTGCCGAGCTTGGTCCTGCAGTGACCATCTTCGGCAGCGCCCGCACGCCCAAGACCGATCCGCTCTACAAGGCGGCGCGCACGGTCGGTCGCAAGATCGCCCAGCGCGGCGTGGCGGTTATCACCGGCGGCGGTCCCGGCGTCATGGAGGCGGCCAACAGGGGAGCGGCGAGTGTCAACGGCAAGTCGGTCGGCTTGGGTATCGAGCTTCCGCACGAGCACGGGCTCAACAAGTACGTGAACCTCGGCATGGATTTCCGTTACTTTTTTGTGCGCAAGACCATGTTCGTCAAATACAGCTCGGGCGCCATCGTGTTCCCCGGCGGCTTTGGCACGCTCGACGAGATGTTCGAGGTGCTCACGCTGGTGCAGACGCACAAGGTCAAGCGCATGCCACTCGTTTTGTTGGGCACCGAGTACTGGCAGGGCCTGTTCGACTGGCTCAACGGCCCGGTGATGGATGCCGGCATGATCAGCCCACTCGATCCAGACCTCGTCCACGTCACCGACGACCTCAACGAGGCCGTCGACATCGCCCTGAGCGGGCTGATGTAGGGTAGCTAACATGGGACGGGGCTAAAAAGACTGATCCGAAACGTTTGATACCAGTCTTTTTAGCCCCGTCTCAAATGAACTGCTTCTAAGTTGCGGTGGAATAGGGATTGATTTGCGGCTGATAAGCCAAAAACAGTCCCTATTCCACCGCAAGTGGTAAAGGTGCCCCTAGTGGATGGGCTGGTAGCGGGGGCAGTAGCTGATGGCGATGGCGTCGACGCCTACGTGGGTGGCGATGGTACAGCCGATGGGGCCGGTGCCGGCGTCTACGTAGTTCTGGCCTGCGAGTGCTTGGTTGACGAGCTCCTGCTCTTCGGCGGCACCGGTCGTGAGCACGCGCACGCTCGAACCCGGGTGTTCAGCCAAAAACGCGAGGCAGTCGGCCATGGTGTTGGCGACGATGCGCTTGGCGCCGCGGCCCTTCTTGATGGCCTTGATCTCGCCCGACTGCCACTCCGGCGAAACGGCCAGGCGAATGTTGAGCATCTGCGTCAGCTGGCCAGCGAGCTTGGGCGCGCGGCCGTTCTTGACCAGGTTCTCGAGCGTGCGCGGAATCAGCAGCAGATGGGCGTCGGGCAGCGTCGCGCGGATCTGAGCCTCGGTCTCGTCCAGGCTGCGGCCGTCCTCGCGCATGGCGAGCGCGTACTCCACCAGCAGGCCCTCGGCGCCCGAGCCGGTGCGCGAATCGATGCAGCGCACGTCGAGCTCGTGGGTATCGGCTACCAGGCATGCATTGGAATAGCAAGCGGACCACTCGCTGCACAGTGAGATAAAGATGGCGCTGTCGTGGCCGTCGGCGCGTACGCGGTCAAAGAGTGCCTTGAACTCGCCGGCGCTCGGCTGCGAGGTGTGCGGCAGCTGCTCGGAGTCGGCCATGCGCGCGACGTATTCCTCGGCGGTAATCTGCACCTGGTCGAGCAGGTCCTCGCCCTCGATAATCACATGCAGCGGAATCACGTAAATGCCGAGCTCTTGAGCACGGGCGGGGGAGATGTCCGACGTGGAGTCGGTTATGATGGCAAAAGACATAATTGCACCTTTCGTTGGGGCGCTTGCGCGCCGCCTTCTGAGAGCAAAGTGCGACAAGTATAGTTGAGTCGCTCCACATTACTAGGTTCAATTGTTGAATAGTCAACAGTTTGAAGTGTCGGTGTGGAAATCGCCAACTGGGGAAGAGGGATATCGATGGCGGCATTACAGCTATGCGAGCGGCCGATTGTGCTGTTCGATTTTGACGGCACGGTGGCCGATACGGGTCGGGCGGTGATGACCTCGACGCGCAAGACGCTTGCCGCGCGCGGGTTTTCGGAGGCGCAGATGGGTGACTTGCGCCGTATGATTGGGCCTCCGCTGTGGAAGAGCTTCCACGACTTTTATGGCTTTTCCCGCGAGGAGTCGCTTGTGGTGGCCGACGAGTACCGCGCCTTTTTTGATGAGCTGGGACCGGAGGAGTACCCCGTGTTCGATGGGATCCCCGAGTTGCTGGATGGGTTGGCCGCCCAGGGCAAGCGTATGGCCGTGGCGACGTCGCGCATGGAGGCCAAGTGCATCGACATGGTGCACGAGCTGGGGCTTTGCCAGTTCAAAGCCGTGGTTGGCATGAATCCGCCCCAGGGGCGCGAGACCAAGGCCGATTCGGTCCGCGATGCGCTTGCGGCTCTGGGCGCGACGGCTGACGAGGCCGTGATGATCGGCGACCGCTTTAACGATGTGGAGGGCGCGCACGCGATGGGTGTGCCGTGTATCGGCATCTATTCGGGCGCAGCGGCGCCGGGGGAGCACGAGGCCGCGGGTGCCGATGCGGTGGTGCACTCGGTGGCCGAGCTTGCTAAACTTTTCGCTATATAAGTATGTGATGTGAGGGGCGGGCACGCTCGCCCCTCATTGGTAAGGAGGTCGTCCATGAATCAGGTGGAGCAGAGCGTTGCTGAGTACGTCGATGAGGTCTGGGAGGATGTCGTCGCCGATATCGAGCAGCTGGTGAGTTATCCGTCCGTGGCAGTTTCTGCCGATGCGGAGCCCGGCGCGCCGTTTGGCCGCCCGGTCCGTGACGCGCTCGATTGCGCACTCGGCATTGCGCAAAAGCTCGGCTACCAGACGAGCGACGACGAGGGCTATGTGGGCATTGCCGATATCCCGGGCCGCGGCGACAAGCAGCTCGCGACCATTTGCCATGTGGACGTGGTGCCCGCCGGCCCCGGCTGGAACACCGATCCGTTTGCGATGGAGCGCCGCGAGGGATGGCTGCTCGGTCGCGGCGTGATCGACGACAAGGGTCCGGCCGTGCTGTCGCTCTACGCCGGCGCCTATCTGCTCAAGCACGGCATTACCCCGCGCTACACCTTCCGCGCGCTGCTGGGCTGCGATGAGGAAGTGGGCATGTCCGACGTTCACCATTATCTGGAGAACCACGCGAACCCCGACTTTTTGTTTACACCCGATGCCGAGTTCCCGGTCTGCAATGCCGAGAAGGGCCAGTTTGGGGCGACGTTTGTGAGCTCCAAGATCGACGGCGGGCGCATTGTGTCCTGGAGCGGTGCCGAGGCGAGCAACGCTATTCCGTCGCAGTCTATCTGCGAGCTTGCGATTGCCGCCGATGAACTGCCGGCGCCGATCGAGAACGCCGACCGCCTGGAGATCACGGCGCTCGATAACGGGCATGCGCAGATTTTCGCCCACGGCATTGGCGGTCACGCCTCGATGCCCGAGGGAACGATCAATGCCGTCGGCCTCATTGTGGCGTATCTGCGCGAGGCTGAGGATGCGTTTGGTGCGCGCGACGAGCGCTTGCTGACGCCTGCCGAGCACGAGTTCGTCAAGTTCTTGGCCTTTGTGCACGCGGATGCCTATGGTCGCGGCCTGGGAATCGATGCGACGAACGCGGCGTTTGGCCCGCTCACGTGCAACCCCGGCGTCATCCGCGTGGTGGATGGCCATATTGAGCAGGTCATTGACGTGCGTTTCCCCGACAGCACGAGCGCCGATACCATCCGCGAGCAGCTCGAGCCGCTCGTGGGCCGCTTTGGTGTGACGTATCGCGTGGGTCGTGCCAAGGTGCCGTTCTCGGTCTCTGCCGACGACCCGGCCGTGAAGGCGCTGATTGACACCTATAACGAGTTTACGGGTAAGCATGCCGAGCCCTTCGCCATGGGCGGCGGCACGTACGCGCGCAACTTCGCCCGCGCCGTCTCGTTTGGCCCCGAGGAGACCGGCCTGGAGCTGCCCGCATGGGGCGGCCAGATGCACGGCCCCAACGAGTGCGCCAACGAAGAGCAACTCAAGCAAGCGCTCAAGATCTACATCGTGGCAATCCTCCGTTTGAATGAATTAGAACTTTAAGGTTACGCGCTTTCCCAATCTAAGTTGCGGTGGAATAGTTCCTAGAATGGGCCATTTGATGGCCAAGCAGGAACTATTTCACCGCAACTCTGTTTTTATTGGTGTAAAAAGCGTGCCATGCTTGGGTGGGGATTGTTATTCGTTTGTAAAGGCTGGGCCGCGCTTGCGGTAAGGGTCTATCAAATGACCGTAAGAAACCGCAGATAAGGCGGGCGTCGCCCGATCGGGGTCGTATCTTTCCAAACAGCAAAGCGGGCAGGGTGCCCGCGAGTTGCATGTATGAAAGGAAGATCATGCTCGATCAGGCTTATTCTCGTCGTCAGTTCCTCGGCCTCGCTGGTGGTCTTGCCAGCATCGTCGGCCTCGGCCTCGTTGGCTGCGGTGGCTCCAACGTCGCCAACACCGCTGCTGAGGGCAGCGCTGCTGCTGCCGAGTCCGTCTCGGGCGAGGTGACCTACGACGGCGCCTCTTCGTTCCAGGCTCTCGTCGAGGCCGCTGCCGAGAAGTTCATGGATGCCAACCCGGACGTCTCCGTCTCCGGCTCGGGTAACGGTTCGGGCAAGGGCCTGACCGCCGTTGCCGCCGGCACCGTCACCATCGGTAACTCCGACGTCTTTGCCGAGACCAAGCTCGAGGCCGACCAAGTCAAGAACCTTGTCGACCACGAGGTCGCCGTCGTGGGCATGGGCCCCGTCGTTTCCAAGAACGTCACGGTCGACGACCTGTCTCTCGAGCAGCTCAAGGGCATCTTCTCCGGCCAGATTACCAACTGGAAGGAGGTCGGCGGCGACGACGCCAAGATCGTCGTTCTCAACCGCAAGGCCGGTTCCGGCACCCGCGCCACCTTCGAGGCCGCCGTCTTTGGCGACGAGGCTGTCGACTTTAAGGGCGACGCCGAGCTCGACAAGTCCGGCGATGTCCAGACTCAGATGGGTAGCACCGACAACGCCATCTCTTACCTCGACTTCTCGCACTTCGATGACTCCAAGTTCAACGCCATCAAGGTCGAGGGCGTCGAGCCCAAGAGCGCAAACGTCACCGACGACTCCTTTAAGATTTGGGCTACCGAGCACATGTACTGCGCGAAGGACGCTGACGAGGCCACCAAGGCCTTCCTGGAATTCATGCTTTCTGACGACGTCCAGGGCAAGCTCGTCGAGGAGCAGGGCTTTATCCCCGTCTCTGCCATGAAGGTCGTCAAGGACGCCAGCGGCAAGGTCTCTGCTAAATAAGCAATCGCCCCCGGAAAGGTTTGCAATGGCAAAACAGCTGCCGAAGCGCGACCTTGAGAACGTGGGCCTGGGCGTCACGGGTGCGTGCGTAGCGCTCGTGACGCTTGTCGTTGCCGCGCTCATCTTTATGGTCGCCCAAAAGGGCCTCTCGGCATTTATTAAGGACGGCGTTTCGGTCGTCGAGTTTTTCACCGGCACCAAGTGGGACCTGGCCAACACAGCCGAAAACGGCCTGCCCTACACCGGCGCCCTGCCCCTGATTGTCACCTCGTTTGCGGTCATGGTGCTCTCCACGCTCATCGCGCTGCCCATCGCCATCGGCTCTGCCATCTTTGCGGTCGAGATCCAGCCTAAGTTTGGCTCCAAGGTCTTTCAGCCGCTCATTGAGCTTTTGACCGGCATTCCCTCGGTCGTTTTTGGCCTGATTGGCTTTCACGTAGTCGTCGGTTTTATGAAGAGCGTTTTCCACGTGAGCACGGGTCTGGGCATCTTGCCCGGCGCCATCGTGCTGGCCGTCATGATCCTGCCGACCATGACCACGCTTTCGGTCGATGGTCTGCGCGCCGTGCCCGATAGCTACCGCCAGGGTTCGCTCGCGCTGGGCTACACCCGCTGGCAGACCATCTGGCACGTGGTGCTCAAGTCCGCCATGCCGTCGCTCATGACTGCGGTCATCCTTGGCATGACGCGCGCCTTTGGCGAGACGCTCGCCGTGCGCATGGTCATCGGAGGCATCGAGGCCATGCCGACGTCGCTGCTGTCGCCGGCGTCCACTATCACCACCACGCTCACCACGTCCATGGCGGTCTATGCCGAGGGCTCGGCCCAGGACGATGTTCTGTGGGCGCTCGGTCTGCTGCTGATGGGCATGAGCCTCATCTTCATCCTGATCATCCACCTCATTGGCCGCAAGGGGGCGAAGGCTCGTGGCTAGCACGCACATCCATATCGACGAGGCGAGACTCGAGCGCGTCCAAAAACAGGACCGCATCGCCACGGGCGTGTTGACGTCAATCGTCGCCATCGTCATGCTCATCGTCGTCTCCATGGTGGCCTATATTCTGTTCGAGGGCATCTCGACGCTGTTCCAGCCGGGCTTTCTCACGCAGCCCGCACGCGCCAACGGAACACAGGGCGGCGTGCTCTACCAACTGTTCGACTCGTTCTATCTGCTGCTGATTACCTTAGGTATCTCGGTGCCCATCAGCCTGGGCGGAGCGGTCTTCCTGGTTGAGTACGCACCGAACGGCCCTATTCGCGACATTGCCTCCACCGCCATCGAGACCCTGTCCTCGCTGCCTTCCATCGTCGTCGGCATGTTCGGATTCCTGGTGTTCTCGGTGCAGCTGGGCTGGAAGTACTCCATCATCTCCGGCGCCGTCGCGC
>USHZ01000075.1 GCA_900554595.1 uncultured Collinsella sp.
CTCCGGGTTCACACCGTGACCGCCCAGATACTCCATGCCGGGGCCCAAAGGTTCACCGGACGTAGGCGTTTCGTTGGCAACCATGCCGGCGGCATTGCCGGTCTTTACGGCCGACGCGGCGCGCAGGGCGTCGAGCTCACGCTTGCACTCCTGGCACATACCAACGGTACGGGCGGCCTGCTCGGCCTCCATGCCGCCGGCCTTTTGCAGCAGGCGCTTGGCGTAGTCGATCTCCTTGTGCGGGGCAAACGGCTTGCCGCAGCGCGAGCAGTGCTCGAGCGTATAGACGCTCTTGCTGGTGAGGTCGTCCTTGCTCATGACGGCCAGCTCAAACTCCTCGGTGAGCTTGATGGCCTCCATGGGGCAGGCTTCCTCGCAGCGGCCGCAGAAGATGCAGCGGCCGTAGTCGATCGACCAGGTAATGGTATCGGCCGCAAGGTCGGTGTCCATGCGAATGGCATCGGCCGGGCACGCCACGCCGCAGGCACCGCAGGCGATGCAGAGCTCGGCATTGTGCTCGGGCTTGCCGCGCATGTCCTTGTTGGTGGGGAACGGCGCAAACGGGTACTTGACCGTCGCGTCGCCGGCCTTGGCGTTAACCTTCCAAAGCTTCAGCATATTAGAGCGCCTCCTCATCGAGCGGAGCGGCCATGGTGCCCTCGCCCGCAAGCGGCGACTTGTCGCGCCAGACGTTCTCGAACTGCTCCTTGTCGAGCACGTGATCGCGCTTGGCGGCGACATCGGTCACCGTCACGCGGTCGGTGCAGGAGTAGCACGGGTCGAGCGAGCCGACGATCAGCGCCGCATCGCCCACGGTGTTGCCGCGGAACATGTAGCGCAGGACCGGCCAGTTGCTGTACGTGGCGGCCTTGGCGCGCCAGCGGTAGCACTTCTGGTTATTGCCGAGCATGGCCCAGTGCACGTCCTCGCCGCGCGGCGCCTCGGTGGCGCCGATAGCGTACTTGTGCGGGGTGTACTCCCAATCCGTGGTGAGGATGGGGCCCGACGGGCAGTTCTCGAGCATGGTCTCGATCATGTCGATCGAATCGTAGACCTCCTGGATACGCACGGCGGTACGGCCGAAGGCGTCGCAGGTGTCGGCCGTGGCGGCATGCATCTTCATGACGTCCGGATCGGCGTAGCCGTCGAAGGGATGGTCGAAGCGCACGTCGCGGGCATAGCCCGAACCACGCATGAGCGGGCCGACCGGCGAAAAGTCGCGGGCGATCTTACGGTCGAGAATGCCGATGCCGCTCGTGCGCTCAATAAAGTTGGGCGTGGAGAGCAAAACGTCGACGAGCTCCTGGACCTCGGAGCGCAGCTGGTGGATGGTCGTGAGCGTGGAGAGTTTCTGCTCGGCCAAGATGTCGCGACGCACGCCACCGATCACATTGAGGCCGTAGGTCTTGCGGTGGCCGGAGAGTTTCTCGGCCAGGTCCATGGACTTCTCGCGAACGCGGAAGAACTGCTGGAAGCCGGAGTCGAAGCCCGTGTAGTGCGATGCCAGGCCAATGTTGAGCAGATGCGAGTGCAGGCGCTCAACCTCGAGCATGATGGCGCGGATGTACTGGGCGCGCGGCGGGACATGAATGCCCTGGGCGCGTTCGACGGCCTCGGCATAGGCCACCGAGTGGGCGCAGCCGCAGATACCGCAGATACGGTCGGCAAGGAACGTCACGGCATCATAGTTCAGGCGCGTCTCGGCGACCTTCTCCATACCGCGATGCACGTAGAACAGGCGGTAGTCGGCATCGACGATCGTCTCACCCTCCACGAACAGGCGGAAGTGGCCGGGCTCGTCGGAGGTGATGTGCAGCGGTCCCATGGGGACGAGCGTAGTCTCCTTGCCCTTGGTGTCGGCCAGGAATTCGTAGTTTTCCATGTCGCTCGCGGGGGCGGGGCGGAAACGGTAATCCATCGAATCCTTGCGCAACGGGTACAGCCCGCTGGGCCAATCGTCGGGAAGCACCAGGCGACGGCGGTCGGGCAGACCCTCGGGAATCAGGCCAAACATATCGCGCAGCTCGCGCTCGCCCCACACGCAGGCGGGGACGAACGGCGTCACGGACGGGAACGTCATCTTGGCGGGGTCGACCTCGGCACGCACGGTAACCCAGCCGGGGTCCTCCCCCTCCATGGAGATGACGTAGTACACGGCGTAACGGCCGCACAGGCTGCGCTCGTCGTTGCCGACAATCACAGGAATCCAGCCGTAGCGCTCGTAATACAGGTAGTGGACGGCCTCGGGCAGACGGTCCAGCTTGACGGTGATCGTCAGCTGGTCCTCGCACTGCCATTCGACCTTCTCGATAGCGCCCGGCACTGCAGCACGCAGGGCCTCGACGTGGCTTTCGCAGCGACGAGCGTAGTCCTTCTTTTCAGGTTCTGCCATGGTGCTAATTCACCTCACTTGTCTTGGTCTGGGAACTGAACACCATGCGGTAGAGAGGGGCCTCGTGGAGCTCTTCGACGCTCTGGTTCAAAACGACGGACGTTGCATCCTCGACGCCGCTCGTGATGGCGACCGGGGTGGCGATACCGAACCACATGACCACGATCGCGAGGGCGATCTCGGGGATGATCATGAGGGCGGGCACCTCGTGGCGCTTCATGCCCTCGGGCGCCTTGCCGAAGATGGACTTGAGCGCGATGCCGGTAAGGGCGAAGTACACGCCGGTGAGGCCGATGGCCACGAGCACGACCACCCAGATGGGACCGGACTGAACGCCGGCCACGAAGGTGAGGAACTCGGAGATGAACAGGGCGAACGGCGGGAAGGCGGCGAGCGCGAGCAGGGCGATGATGGTGAGCGCTGCCGTGACGGGAGCGATCTCGACGACGCCCTTGATCTTGTTCAGGTCGCGGGTGTGGTAGATGTGCTGGATGTTACCGGCCATGCAGAAGGCGAGCGCCTTCGTGAAGCCGTGGAAGATGCAGTGCAGCAGGCAGGCGGCGATACCGAGCGGGCCACCGATACCCAGGCACAGCGCGACCACGCCGACGTTGTCGACGGAGGAGTACGCGAAGCGGCGCTTGATATCGTCCTGCTTGAAGATGCACAGGGCAGCCACCAGGATGGACAGCGTGCCCAGGATGAGCAGGAGCGTTCGCGGATAGGTGTCGCCCACCGTGATGATGGACAGGGAGTAGAAGCGGATGATCACCAGCATGGCGCACTTGAGCAGCACGCCCGAGAGCAGCGCGGAGACCGGGCTCGGAGCCTGGGAGTGCGCGTCGGGCAGCCAGGTGTGCATGGGGAACAGGCCCGCCTTGGTGCCGAAGCCGATGACGATGAACGCGAACGCGAGGCGCACGAGCATCGGGTCGAACTGGTCGGCGTAGGGCATGATGGAGGTGAGGAAGGCGGCCTCATGCGCGTTGGGCATGATATCGGCGGCGTTCGCGTAGATGAGCAGCGTGCCGAACAGGCCGAAGGCCACACCGGCGGTGCAGACCATCGCGTACTTCCAAGACGCCTCGAGCGCCTGCTTGTTCTTGTAGATGCCCACGAGGAACACGGTCGACAGCGTAGTGGCCTCGACCGCCGCCCAGGTGAGGATGATGTTGTTGGACAGGCAGGCGAGCAGCATCGTGAAGACGAACAGGCTGAACAGCGCGTAGTACTGCTTGGTGCGCTCGGCCGGCATGGTCTTCTCCTCGATATCGATCTTGATATAGGAGATGGAGTACACGCCGGTGATGAACCCGATGATGCCTACCAGAAGGACGAAGATCGACGAGAGCGAATCGAGATGGAGCCACAGGCCCAAAGCGTCGATATTCTGCCCGCTCGAGAGCATGGTTCCCGCGGTGACGACCGAAAGGACAAGGGTCGCCGCGACGGAGATGGTGTTGAGCCCCGCAAAGACGTTGTAGGACGTCGTCTTGGGGAGCGCAGCCATAATCAGGGAGAACACGAGAGGACAAGCGAGCAGGGCGACCGTCAGCATTGAAACATCCATGGCCTACCCCTTCAATTCGGTCAGGTCGTGGGAGTCGAGCGACTTGGTGTCGTTCCAAATCCTCACGACGACGGCGGACATGATGATGACGGCGAAGATGGCGTCGGTGGCGATGCCGATCTCGATGATCTCGGGGGCCGTGGGCGCGAGCAGAGCGAGCGTCACGTGGCTACCGTTCTCCATAAGGCAGTACCCGAAGATCTGCTTGAGGATGTTGCGCTGGGAGATGATGCACGTGAGGCCGACGAAGAAGTGCGCGAAGCTGATGGCGAGGGCCGGAGTGGCCACCTCGGCGGTGGGCAGGCTCAGGCGCGTGACCACCGCGAAGCAGACGGCCACCTCCAGACCGGTGAGGATGATGGTCCAGGCCGGCTTGATGGAGGAGGTCAGCGTGCTATCGGCAGGCGAACCCATCTTCTTGTAGGCACGGTTGAGAATGAACGGAACGAGGATCACCTTGGTGACGAAGGCCGACGCGGCCCACATGAGAAGCTCGGTGGCACCGGTGGTGAGGCCCAGGGTGAGCAGCACGCCCACCAGGACAACCGACTGGATCGCGTACCACTTGATGGCGGACGGGATGGTCTTCGAGACGACCACCATGGTGGAGGTCACGATCAGAAGACCGCCCAGGATATTGACTAACGAATAACCCATGTCCTACCTCCTAACCCATCCAACTAGAGGACAGAGGACCGGCGACGACGACCATGATCATGAGGACGACGAACACGAACGCCATGGCGCGCGGAAGGGGCTGGCCGGCGGCCACGGTCTCGCTCGGCTCACCGGGCAGGACCTTACCCATCCAACGCAGGAACCATGCGAAGGTGGCGACGGTCTCGACGACCATGACGCACACGAGGACAAAGATGACCGTGTTGGTAGCACCAACCGCGAAGCCACCGGAAATGATCTGGAACTTGGAAAAGAACGTGCTCATGGGGGGCACGCCGGCGATAGCGGTCGCGGCGACCGCAAAGCCCACGCCCGTGACCGGGTACTTCTTCATGAGGCCCTGGATCTTGGGCAGCATACGGGTTCCCAGCGTGAAGCTGAGAGAGCCAGCGATGAGGAAGAACAGGGTCTTGGTGAACGCGTGGTTGAAGATGTGCTCGACGGCGCCGTTAAACGCCATCTGGCTTCCGAACACGGAGAGGCCCAGGCCAAAGAACACGTAGGCGAGCTGCGCGATCGTCGAGAAGGCGAGCAGGCGCTTCATATCCTTCTGGGGCAGGTACATGAGGAAGCCGAAGAGCATGGTCACGACGGCGTCGATGATGGCGACCCAACCGACGATCTCGGGGATATCGCCGGCGCTCGCAAGAGCGCGGGCGAACACGCACACGCCGACCTTAACCATGGACGCGCCATGAAGGTAGGCGGAAACGGGCGTGGGGGCCTCCATTGCGGAGGGCAGCCACATGTAGAGCGGGAACTGGGCGGACTTGGCCCAAGCAGCGAACAGGATGAGCAGCAGCACGACGGTCTTCATACCGGAATCGAGCTGGGAGATCGCGCTCAGCGCGAACGTGCCGGTTCCGGCGAACAGGAAGGCCGCGCCGATGTAGAGTCCCAGAGCGCCGATATGGGTGATGATGAGCGCCTTCATACCGGCCTTCTTGGCCGTGGGCGTCATGTAGTAGCTGATGAGGCCCCAGGAGCACACACCGGTGATCTCGAAGAAAACGAGCTGGCCGACGATGGTGGAGCTGTAGGCGAGACCGGCCATGGCGCCGATGAACGTGGAGAAGTACACGTAGAAGCGACGACGGGGCGCGTCGGGATGCTCCTTATTCTTATCGCTCATGTACGGGAACGAATAGATGACGACGAGCAGGCCGATAGCGACGAACGCGGGTGCGAGCAGCGTGCTCATCCGGTCGAATATGAAGCCCATGACCAAGGTCTGGCCCATACTCGCCCAGGTTACATCGACCGCGTTCATGCCGTTTCCGGCAAACGTCGCGGCCAAGCCAACGGAAGCGACCGTGGCGATGCCGCCGGCAAAGGCGCAGATCCATTTAGCGTAGGGACGCGGCAGCATGACGATGAGCAGGGAGCCCAGCATGGGGACGGCGATCGCCACCATGGCAAAGAGGGACAAGCTCGATTCGATTGACATAGTTTCTCCCTTCTCCCTACACGCCTACGACGACGAAGACGAACGCGAGGACCGCGATGCCGACGACGGCCCAGGTCTGGTTACCGAGCACCTTGAAGCGCGAACGGGAAACGGAGTTCTCGAGCACGCCGCAGACGACGAAATCGACCAGGCACTTGACGAGGAAGACGACGGCGCCCACGAGAGCGGTGACGCCGATGGTCGCGGGCTCTCCCCAGGGGATGAAGATGGAGGTGAACCAAGCGACGACCACGACCTGCTTCATGCCCATGGCGAGCTTCATCATGGCCAGGGACGGGCCGGAGAGCTCGGCGAGCGGGCCCTCCTGGAGCTCCTGCTCGGCTTCGGCCTGATCGAACGGAAGCTTGCCGAGCTCCATGTAACAGGCGGCCGCGAAGGCGACGCCGGCGAGGATAACGGCGACGACGCTCGAGACGTTGCCCGTAACGATGTGCTGACCCATGGTCGCAATGTCCGTGGAGCCGCACACGATGGCGACGGTGAACAGCGCGATGAGCATGGACGGCTCGATGAGCACGCTCATGAGGAGCTCGCGGATACCGCCGAAGCCCGCGTAGGCGTTGGAGGAATCCACGCCGGACAGCGCGAAGAAGAAGCGGGACAGCGCGAGCGCGTACATGATGGTGATGGCGTCACCAAAGACGGGCATGGGGCTCTGAAGCGTGAACATGGGCAGGCCCATGGCGAGCATAAACGACACCGCGAGGAACAGCGGCGGCATGATGCGCAGCACGAAGCTCGAGTCGGAACTCACGGACTCGGGACGCGCCATGAGCTTCGCGAGGTCCCGGTAATCCTGAAGGATGGACGGACCGCGGCGATTGTGCATCTTCGCGCGAATCACACGGGCGAGGCCGGAGAAGAAGGGCGCGACCAGCATGACCACGAGGCCCTGCGCCATCGCAAGAACGATGTTCATAATATCCTCTCCCCTCTCTAGACCATGACCACGGCGAGCACGAGGAAGACCACGAGCGCCGCGACGATGTAGCAGATGTATACGGAGTAGTTGCCGCCCTCGATCTTGGAGGCGAGGCCGGCCAGCTTGTCGGCACCCTCGCTCGGTGCATCGACCAGGAAACGGTCGGGCAGGGGCTCGACGCCCTGGGCGACACCGGTGAGCTTCTGGAACACGTGCGCGATGGACCAGCAGATCTTGGTGCATACCTCGCGCAGGGTGTAGAGCGGGCCCATGAAGAGTTCGACGTCGGACGCGAAGCTCGTGGCGACGACGGGCATGTGCTCGTTGGGCTCGTAGCCACACGCCCAAGGGTCGGTCTTCTTAGCGGGGGCCTTGGCGCCGAGGCAGGACCTCAGCGCGAACGCGAGGCCGGTGAGGACCACGAGCGCGATGGCGATCGCGGGGGTGGAGGTGGCGGCACCGGAAATCTCGTTCACGAGAGACACGCCCGAGGTGGCTGTGACGGCGGAGCCGGCAAGCACGCTCTGGGCGACGTCGCCCAGAACCGGGGCGATGACCGGGGAGCCGATTCCCAGTACCACGCAGATGGCCGCGAGGAGCATCTGCGAGAACAACATCGGAGCCGGGGACTCCTTGGCGTTCGCGGCCTCCTGGGAACGAGGGCTGCTCGCGAACGAGACGCCGTAGGCCTTCACGAAGCACGTGACGGCCAGGGCACCGGTGATGGCGAGGGCGGCCGCGGAGGCGACGGCGAACACCATGACGACCGGGTCGGAGAGCGTCGAGATGTTGAACAGGGACTGGTAGGTGAACCACTCGGAAACGAAGCCGTTGAGCGGCGGGATGGCCGAGATGGCAAGGGCACCGATGAGGAAGCAGACGGCCGTGACCGGCATGCGGCGGAACAGACCGCCCATCTTCTCCATGTTGCGCGTACCCGTGGCATAGAGCAGGGAGCCCGCGCCGAGGAACAGCTCGCCCTTGAACATGGCGTGGTTGAGCGTGTGGTAGAGGGCGGCCATGAGCGCGATCGTCGCGATGACGTCGTTGCCCAGGGCGTGCGCCGTCATGGACGCGCCGACACCGAGCAAGATGATGCCGATGTTCTCGACGGAGTGATAGGCAAGCAGGCGCTTGATGTCGTGCTCGTGGAGGGCGTAGACGACACCCAGGACCGACGAGATGGATCCGAAGACCAGGACCATGAGGCCCCACCAGAGCTGGACGCCCGAACCCGCGAGCAGGTCGAGACCGACCTTGAGGATTCCCAGGATGCCGATCTTGATCATGCCGCCGGACATGAGGGCGGACACGTTGGACGGCGCCTCGGGGTGCGCCTGGGGCAGCCAGGAGTGCAGCGGGATGATACCGGCCTTCGCGCCAAATCCGAAGAACGCGAGGACGAAGCACGCGGAGGAGACGGCGGGTCCAAAGTCATGCGTACGGAAATCACTGAAGCTGAAGGAACCGCCCACGCCGTTGGTCATGAGCAGGAAGCTCGCCATGATGAGAACGAAGCCCACGTGCGCGATGACGAAGTAGAGCCAACCGCCCCTAATGGAGTTCTTGTTCTCCTCGATAACGACAAGGAAGTAGCTCGTAAGGGACATGAGCTCAAAGGCGACCAGGAACCAGAACACGTTGTCGGCGGTGATGACGAGCATCATCGAGGCGACGAAGGTGTTCATAAAGAAGCCGGCGCGCCCGACCTTGCCCGGGTACTCGTCGAAGTAGGACAGACCGTAGATGAAGCCCGCAAAGGCGAGAATCGAGATGAGGACCACGATCAGGCCCGCAAGGCCGTTGAGCAAGAGCTCGAGACGGGCGAACGGGAAGAAGAAGACCGTGTTGAGGGACGAAACGTCGCCAAGCACGGCCTCGAGGCCCGCGATGAACGACAGCACCGCGGCGACGGCGCCGATAAGGCAGCCGGCGGTCTTGGCGGCGTTATCGG
>USHZ01000076.1 GCA_900554595.1 uncultured Collinsella sp.
AGAGCGCTTGACTGGCAGTCAAGAGGTCAGGGGTTCGATCCCCCTCGTCTCCACCCGAGCATTGAATGAGGCTCCAACGCAAGTTGGGGCCTTTTTTCATATAGGCACACAAGGTCAAAGGCGGCACCATGATCCTCCTGGTCGACAAGATCGAAAAAAGCTTCGGCGCGCGCGTCCTCTTTAGCGGCGCGTCCTTCCAGATCAACCCCGGCGAACGCTTTGCGCTCGTGGGACCCAACGGCGCCGGCAAAACCACCATGCTCAAGATCATTATGGGCATCGACAGCCCCGACGCCGGCCAGGTCCAGTACGCCAAGGACTGCCAGGTGGGCTACCTAGAGCAGGAAACCAACCTGGAGCAAAAGGACACCACCATCCTTGCCGAGGTCATGGCTGCGGCCAAGGAAATCCGGCGCATGGGCGAGCGCGCCAACGAGCTGCAGGCCCAGATCACCGAGCTCTCCGAGCAAGGCAAGGACGTCGACGCACTCCTCAACGAGTACGGCCAGGTCCAGGACCGCTTTGAGCATCTGGGCGGCTACGAGCTTGAGAGCAACGCCCGCAAGATCCTGTCCGGCCTGGGCTTTAAGGTCACCGACTTTGAGCGCCCGTGCTCCGAGTTCTCGGGCGGCTGGCAGATGCGCATCGCGCTGGCCAAGCTCTTCCTGCGCCATCCCGACTTGCTGCTTCTGGACGAACCCACCAACCACCTGGACCTCGAAAGCGTCCAGTGGCTGCGAGGGTTTATCGCGAACTACGACGGCGCCGTCCTCATCGTCAGCCACGACCGCGCCTTCATGGACGCCTGCGTCGACCACGTCGCCGCGCTCGAGAACCGCCGCGTAACCACCTACACCGGCAACTACAGCAGCTACCTCAAGCAGCGAGAGGATAACCTGGAGCAGATGCGCGCCAAGCGCGCTGCCCAGGAGCGAGACATCGCCCATATGCAGGTCTTCGTCGACAAGTTCCGCTACAAGCCCACCAAAGCCGCGCAGGCCCAGGAGCGCATCCGCAAGATCGAGCAGATCAAAAAGGAGCTCGTCATCCTGCCCGAGGGCCACAAGCACATCGACTTTAAGTTCCCCGACCCGCCGCGCTCGGGCGACATGGTCGTGGGCCTGGAGGGCGTCTCCAAGTCCTACGGCAACAAGCACATTTACAGCGATATCGACATCAAGCTCTACCGCGGCGAGCATGTGGCGCTCGTCGGCCCTAACGGCGCCGGCAAGTCCACCCTCATGAAGATCATCGCCGGCCTGGAGCCGCCCACCACTGGCACGCGCGACCTGGGCACCAACGTAGGCGTCGCCTACTACGCCCAGCACGCGCTTGAAGGTATGACCGAGTCCAGCACCGTCCTGCAAGAGATCGACACCGTCACGCCCAAGTGGACCGTGCCACAGCAGCGCAGCCTGCTGGGCGCCTTCCTGTTTAGCGACAACGACGCAATCGAAAAGCAGGTCCGCGTCCTCTCCGGCGGTGAAAAAGCGCGTCTGGCCCTGGCCAAGATGCTCGTGGCCCCCGAGGCGCTCCTGTGCCTGGACGAGCCTACTAACCACCTGGACATCGACTCGGTGGATATGCTCGAGAACGCCCTGCAAAACTTCCCCGGCACCATCGTGCTGATCAGCCACGACGAGCACCTGGTGCGCGCCGTGGCCAACCGCGTCATTGATATCCGCGACGGCAAGGTCACGGTCTACGACGGCGACTACGACTACTACCTCTACAAGCGCGAGGACCTCGCGGCCCGCGCCGCCGCCGAGGCAGCAGGGGAGAGCACACCGGCCACGGCCAAGTCCGCCAAGGTCACCGCGGCCCAACCCGATGCGCCCGCCGTCGTTTCCAAGCCTGCAGAGGGCAAAAAGACCAAGGAGCAGAAGCGCGCCGAGGCCCAGGCCCGCGCCGCGCTCAACAAAAAGCTCAAGGGCGTGCGCAACCAGCTCAAGAAGATCGAGGCGGAACTCGACAAAAAGCGCGCCCGCTATGACGAGCTTATGGAATTGATGGCAAGCGAAGAGCTTTATGCCGATCAGGACAAGTTCAACGCCGCGCTGGGGGAATATAACGGCCTTAAGCAAGAGCTGCCCAAGCTCGAGGACGAATGGCTGGAGCTTTCCACCCAGATCGAAGAGGAGACCGCGCGTGAACTCTCGTAAAGCCGCCGCCGTGGCGATGAGCATCATCGCCATCGCCTGTCGCATCTGCGGCATCTTTATGAGCGCAATGACTGTGCTGTTGTGCTTTAGCGGCCTCACCGCCAAGCTGCAGATCGTGGGCTTTGTCGTTGAGCTTTCGCGCGCGCTGCCGAGTGCCATCGCCGGCTACGGCGTCATCACGTCGCCTTTTGGCGGTGTGTTCCGTCTGGATTACGCCATCGTGGCCGTCATTTTGTTTGTGGCCGATTACCTGCTCACGCGCGCCTCGCGCCGCGTCCGCTAGGGGAGCACTATGTCCAGCAGCTACCTCATGAACCTGCTCGCGAGCGCCGTCGCCGTCATTGTGGGCATCGTCATTCACGAGAGCGCGCATGCCGCGGCGGCCTGGGCGCTCGGCGACAAGACGGCTCGTTCGCGCGGCCGCGTCTCGCTCAACCCGCTCAACCATATCGACCCGTTCGGTACCATTCTCCTGCCGCTGCTGATGCTCGCCGCCGGCGGCCCGGTGTTCGCCTTCGCCAAGCCCGTGCCCGTCTACCTTAACAACCTCAAGCATCCCAAGCGCGACGAGGTCCTGGTGAGCGCGGCAGGCCCCGCATCGAACATCGCGCTCGCGTGCCTTGCGGCCGCCCTCATGCACGCAGCGTATGGGAACCTCTACAACAGCATGTCCTTTGCCGTGGCGTCCCAGATCATGAACTTCGGTGCCACGTTTATCGTGGTCAACCTGTCGCTCGCGTTCTTTAACCTCATCCCGATCCCGCCGCTCGACGGCTCGTCGATCATCGTCCCATTCCTCAAAGGCAAGGCGCTCGCCAACTACTACCGCCTGCAGCAATACGCCATGCCGATTCTTATCATCGTGCTGTACCTGCTGCCCATGTGGACCGGCATCGACGTGATCGGACGCTATTTCGACGTTACCGTGTATCCGCTGGCTGAGCGGCTGCTCGACTTCGCAATCGCCGGCATCTAGGGTAAACTTACAGGTCGACCGTGCAAAACGGTCGCAACATGCACCCAAACCGCGCCGCGAAGGCGCCGTCAAAGGAGGTCGAAGATGTCGTATCGCGTGTCGACGCAGGTCTACAGCGGACCGTTCGACCTGCTGCTGCAGCTGGTAACCCGCCAAAAAGTTGATATCGGCGCCATCTCGATTAGCGAGGTGGCCGAGCAATACCTTGCCGAGGTCGATCGCATCGAGGCGCTGGACCTGGACGTGGCGAGCGACTTTTTACTGGTCGCGGCAACCCTTCTGGACATTAAGGCAGCCTCGCTGGTGCCCCAGGAGGCCCCACGCAAGGACGACGACGATTACGAGGACGACGAAGACCTCGAGGAGCTCAGCGCGCTCGACGGCGATGCCCTGCGCGAGGTCCTGATCCAGCGCCTGATTGCCTACAAGCAGTTTAAGGGCGCGGCGGCGGCCCTTGGTGCCCGCATGCAGGCCGAAAGCCGCATGCATCCGCGTGTGGCCGGCCCCGACCCCGAGTTTTTGGGCCTTATGCCCGACTACCTTGCCGGTATCACTCTGCGCGGCCTGGCCGTCATCTGCGCCGACCTGGACGGCAAGCGCCAGACCTTCCTGCTGGAGGCCGAGCACGTGGCGCCGCATCGCGTGCCGCTCGACCTGACCGTGGCCTCGGTCGACCGCTTTACCATGGCGCACCAAACCTGCACCTTCCGTGAGCTGTTGGACGGCGACGCCACCACCGAGCAGCTCGTCGTCACCTTCCTGGCCATGCTGGAGCTCGCCAAGCGCGGCTCGCTTACGCTGAGCCAGGACAAGATTTTTGGAACCATTCAAATCAACCGCGTCGAGGGCGCCGAGGCATACGTTCCCGGCGAGGGCCCCGAGCTCACCGAATAGGAGCGGCTACCATGTCAACCCTTTCCACGCTAGAGGCAAACAGCCTCAAAGGCGCCCTCGAGGCGCTGCTGCTGGTGTCGAGCGACCCCGTGAGCGCGCCCGCGCTGGCCGGCGCACTGGATATCGCCCCCGGCGAGTGCGCGTCGCTTTTGGCCGAGCTCAAGGTTGAGTACGAGGAGGCCAACCGCGGCTTTCAGCTCCGCGAGGTAGCCGGCGGCTGGCGCCTGTTCACACACCCCGCCTACCACGATGTGGTCGAGGCTTACGTGCTGAGCTGGGACACGCAAAAGCTGTCGCAGGCGGCGCTCGAGACCCTGGCCGTGATCGCCTATCACCAGCCCGTCACGCGTGAGGTGGTCAAGGGCATCCGCGGCGTCAACTCCGACGGCGTTATCGCGTCGCTCGTGGACAAGGGCCTGGTGCGCGAGCTCGGCCGCGACCCCGAGCGCGGTCAGGCAATCATCTACGGCACGACCAACGCCTTCTTGGAAAAGTTCGGCCTGCGTTCCACCCGCGACCTGCCCGATCTGGAGCAGTTTGCCCCCGACGAGCAGTCGCGACAGTTTATCCGCGAGCGCCTGAGCGGCCGCAGCATTCAATCCACGCTCGAGGAGCAGGCAGAGGACCTGGACGAAGAGCGCGAACCGATCGATACCGATGTTGAGGATGTTGAGGCAGCCGAGGACCTGGAAACCCTGGTCGTCGACGAGACCTCGGAGGATATGCATGACGAGGATTAACGAAGCAGGTGAGACGCGCATCGCAAGCGCCGCGTACAGCACAGCGCCCACAACCGACGCCCAGCCCGTCTACCCGCACACCATGCGCCTGCAGCGCTTTTTGGCGCGCGCGGGCGTGGCGAGCCGCCGCGGCTCGGAGGACCTGATGACTGCCGGCCGCGTGACCGTCAACGGCGAGGTCGCGACCGAGCTGGGCACCAAGGTCGACGTCGACCGCGACCACATCGAGGTCGACGGCATGCCCGTCAAGCTCAACCAGGGCGCCGTGTACCTGATGCTCTACAAGCCGACCGGTTACCTCACCACCATGAGCGATCCGCAGGAGCGCCCCTGCGTGGCCGACCTGGTCCCGCGCGACCGCTTTCCGGGGCTCTTCCCGGTGGGTCGCCTGGACCGCGACACCACGGGCCTTTTGCTCTTTACCACCGACGGCGACCTGTCGCAGGATCTGCTGCACCCTAGCAAGCACGTCTACAAGACCTATCAGGCGCTCGTGGACGGCCACCTGACCGATCGCGACTTGGAACCACTCCGTCGCGGCATTGAACTCGACGACGGCCTGTGCCAACCGGCGATCTGCCACGTCATTACCGCGCGCGAGGCCGAGGCCGTGGCTCCGCAAGGCGTAAAGCCCGGCACCACCGCCGTGGAGGTCATCATCCGCGAGGGACGCAAGAACCAGGTCAAGCGCATGCTGAGCAAGATCCACCATCCGGTGATCCGCCTGCACCGCTGCAACTTTGCCGGCCTGGAGCTCAAGGACGTGGCCAAGGGCTCGTGGCGCGAACTCACCGAGCGAGAGGTGCAGATCCTCAAGGCCGGCGGCATCCCGCCCAAGCAGGCCGCCGCGCCCACGACCAACACCGCAAGCCACACACGTCACCACGGCAGCCACGGCTCCGCGCCCAAGCGCAACACCTACCGCGAGCGTTACACGGGCTAGGCAACCCGCCGCGCCCCGACGCCCGCGTCCCATACCAGCACGTCAACCACCGAAAGGAAGCATTACATGATCGTCGCCATCGACGGCCCCGCCGGTTCCGGCAAGTCCACCATCGCCAAGGAGATCGCCCGCCAGCTGGGCTTTAACAAGCTCGACACGGGCGCCATGTATCGCGCCGTCACCTTCGCTGCGCTCGACCGCGGCATCGACCTGGACGACGAGGCGGCCATCGACACCCTCGCCAAGCAGATCGAGATCCGCTTTACCAACGGCACCGGCGAGGACACGCGCCTGACCATCGACGGCCAGGACGCATCGGCTGCCATCCGCACCCCGCAGGTGGACGCCAACGTCTCCAAGGTCTCGGCCTACCCGGGCGTACGCTCCGCCATGCTCATCCATCAGCGCCGCGCCGCCGAGGACCGCGATATCGTGGCCGAGGGTCGCGACATCGGCACCGTCGTATTTCCCAACGCGCAGGTCAAGGTGTTCCTGACCGCCGACCCGCGCGAGCGCGCCCGTCGCCGCGTGCTGCAGCGCCACCAAAACGACGCCCAACCGCTCAGCGCAGAGCAGCTCGAGGCCGAGGTCGACGAGACCCTCGACGCCCTCAAGCAGCGCGATAGGCTCGACAGCAGCCGCGAGGTTGCACCGCTCGTGCCTGCCGAGGACGCCGTGCACGTCGACTCCACCGCCCACACCATCGACGAGGTCGTCTCGATCATCGAGGACCTCATCAACCAAAGGAGGTAGCTCATGCGCCTGTTTAAGCAGACGCCCGAGGATTACTACAACGCCCCCTACGCCGAGTTCCCGGCGCTCATCCGCGCCGTCGTCGTGGTGGTCATGGCTATTCTGTGGGCCTTCTCCAAGCTCATGTGGCGCTGGAAGGTCGAGGACGCCGACTTGCTGTTTGAGCGCCAGGAGGGCCGCGGTAGCGTGGTCATCTGCAACCACACTTCGATGGCCGAGTTGCTGGCCGTGGAGACGGCGCTGTTCTTTGGCGGCCGCCGCATCCGCCCCATCTTTAAGTCCGAGTTCGCCAAGAGCAAGATTGTGCGCTGGGCCTTCAGCCGCGTGGGTGGCATTCCCGTCGAGCGCGGTACCGCCGACATGAAGTGTCTGCGCGCCGCCCAGCATGCGCTGCAGCGCGGCGAGGACGTCCTGATCTTCCCCGAGGGCACGCGCATCCGCTCGCGCGAGATCAAGCCCGAGGTCCATGGCGGCTTTGCGCTCATCGCCCAGATGGGCAAGGCGCCCGTCAACCCGCTCGCCATCTGCGGCTGGTCCGATATCACGCCTAAGGGCAAAAAGCTCATGCGCCCCAAGAAGTGCTGGATCCGTGCCGGCAAGGCCATCTCGCTATCCGATGCTCCGGCCGAGCTCAAGCGCAAGGAGCGCCTGGCATGGTTTGAGTCCGAGGCCATGAGCCGCGTATACGCCATGCGCGACGACCTGTGCGCCGAGCACCCGGGCAGGTTCTAGCCATGGGTGAGAACGTCATGAATACCGCTGCGGCCGCCGCTGAGGAGGTCGTCCCCACCATCGAGATTGCTGCCCACGCGGGCACCTGCTACGGCGTGCAGCGCGCGCTCGACATGGCGCTGGCCGCCGCGCCGCGGGCAGGGGAGAGCACTCAGGTCCACACGCTGGGTCCGCTCATCCATAACCCCATCGTGGTTCGCGAACTCGCCGAGTCGGGCGTTGGCCTGGCCGACACCTTGGACGACGCCACGTCGGGCACCGTGATCATCCGTGCCCACGGCGTGGTGCCGCAGGTGGTCGATGCCGCACGCGAGCGTGGCCTTACCGTGGTCGACGCCACTTGCCCCTACGTGAAGAAGGTCCACGTTGCGGCCGAGCGCCTGGTGCGCGAGGGCTACCGCATAATCGTCGTGGGCGAGCCGGGCCACCCCGAGGTCGAGGGCATTCTGGGCCACGCAGGTGAAGACGCTCAAGTCGTGAGTTGCGCTGCCGATGCGGACGCGCTGCCACTCAAGGGCAAGGTGGGTCTGGTTGTGCAGACCACCCAGACCGCGCAGAACCTGGCCGAGGTTGTGGCCTCTATCACCCCGCGCGTGCAGGAGCTGCGTGTGATCAACACGATCTGCGCCGCCACGAGCGAGCGCCAGCAGGCTGCGGCAACCCTTGCCAACCGCTGTGATTGCATGGTCGTCGTGGGCGGCAAAAATTCGGGCAACACGCGCCGCCTGGCGCAGATTTGTGCCGATGCCTGCGAGCACACGCATCACATCGAGGAAGCTTCCGAGCTCGAGGCCGCATGGTTTGCCGACGCGCGCCACATCGGCATCACCGCCGGAGCCTCCACCCCGCAAGAACACATCGAACGCGCCGTTGCGCGCATCAAGGAGCTTTGCCGCTAATCATGGACCAGACCGTACCCGCATACGCCGCCGAGGTGGCCGATTACGGGCGCAGCCGCGACCCCGAGCCGGGTGAGGGCGCGCTCGTTAAGAACGTGCGTCCCGAATCGCCTGCATGGGATGTGGGTATCGAGCCGGGCATGCGCGTGCTCACGGTCAACGGCGAGCAGCTCACCGACATGATTGTATGGCTTTGGGAGGCCGACGACGACACCGTCGAGTTGGAGGTTTTCGACCCGCGCGACGGCACCGTCACCCCCGTGGAGCTCGACCGCTTCCCGGGAGAGGACTGGGGTCTTGAGTTCGATGGCCCCATCTTCGATGGTATGCGCACCTGCGTCAACGCCTGCGTGTTCTGCTTTATGACCATGCTGCCCAAGGGCGGCCGCTCCACGCTCTACATTCGCGACGACGACTACCGCCTGAGCTTTTTGCAGGGTAACTTTGTCACGCTCACGAACCTTTCCGACGAGGACGTGCAAAACGTTATCGATCGCAACATGAGTCCGATGAACGTATCGGTCCACGCCGTGAGCCCCGATGTCCGCCGCCGCATGATGGGCCGCAACGCCCAGCGCGGCATGGAAGTGCTCGAGGCCATCATGGCCGCCGGCATCGAAATCCACGCGCAGATTGTTTTGTGCCCCGGCATGAATGACGGCGAAGAACTGCTAAAGACGCTTCGCTTTTGCGAGGATCACGAACAGATCACGAGCCTGGGAATTGTGCCGCTCGGTTTTACCAAGCATCAGAACCGTTTTAGCTGGTCCTACAGCGATAAGCCCGAGCTCGCGCGCGAAACCATTGCCATGATCCGGCCTTTCCAGGACCGCGCGTACGAGCGCTTTGGCCGCCACACCTTCCAGATGAGCGACGAATTCTA
>USHZ01000077.1 GCA_900554595.1 uncultured Collinsella sp.
GGACGCCGCCCTCTCAAGGCGGAGATCACCAGTTCGAATCTGGTACGGGCTACCATGAATCTGAGACCCGGACTTCCCAGGGAAGCCCGGGTTTTTTATTTCCGAGCAAACCATCTGCAATTCCCATTTGCCCCATAGCTTTACGTTCTGCTTGTGGCCCTTGCGGGTACAATATGCAAGATATTTGGACGGTCAGAAGGAGCCTCATGAAGGAGTCCTCTCAGCATACATCTAAGCCCCAGGTCGAGGTTGAGGCCTCGGGTGGCGATGACAACAAGGGTGCACGTCGCGGTGCCATTTTTATCGGCGTCGTGCTGGTCGGCTATATCGTTTATCTGATTGCGACCGGTCAGATGGGACAGTTCTGGGCTGCCATGTCGAGCGTCCAAGCGCCGTGGCTCGTTGCCGCATGCTTTTGCATGTTCCTGTATCTGTTCTTTGGCATCGTCGCCTATGCGATCGCCGTCTGGCTCGACCCCAATTCGCCTGTCGGCATTCGCGACCTGATCTCGGTCGAGGCGAGCGGTATCTTCTTTGGCAACCTGACGCCCATGATGATGGGCTCTACGCCTGCCCAGATCTACCGCCTGACCAAGGCAGGCCAAAATGTCGGCGAGGCCGGTGCCACGCAGTTCACGCGCTTTATCGTGTATCAGTTTGGCCTTGTTGCCTGGGGCGCCATTCTGCTGCTTGCCCGCATGCCGTTTTTCGCCGAGCGCTATGGCGACATGACGCTGCTGTGCGTCTTTAGCTTTGGCGGTCACTGCTGCATTCTGCTTGGCATCTTTGCCGTCGCGCTCATGCCCAAGACCGTCACGCGCGTCGCGCACTGCATCATCAATTGGCTCGAGCGAATGGGCGTCTCGGCCACCAAGATTGAGGGCTGGCGTACGTTTGTCGACGGCGAAATCTACTCGTTCTCCGAGAAGTTCAAGCTTTCGGCCGGACACTTTTCGTCTATGCTGCTCACGGTGGTCATCACCATGTTGCAGCTCGCGTTTTTCTACCTCGTGCCGTATTTCCTGATGCTTGCCTTTGGCCACCACGAAGTCGACTTCTTCTCGGTCATGGCCGCGAGCGCCTTTGTTCAGCTCCTGAGCTCTGCTGTTCCCCTGCCCGGTGGCACTGGCGGCGCCGAGGGTGGCTTCGCGCTGTTCCTGGGTCATTTCTTTGGATCGGCGTCGACCGCCGGTTATCTGCTGTGGCGCCTCATTACGTTTATCGCGCCGACGATTTTGGCCGCGCCCCTGCTGGGTCTTAAGAGCGCTCACAACGAGAGTATCCACGCACGCTGGGATCGCGCGATGCGCAAGCTCGGACGAACGCCTCAGACGTCCTCTAAGCCGGCAAAGCCCCATCCTGTGAATGCGGTTACCGTGGATCCCAATCAGCATGCTCAGAAGGCTTCTGGGGCCGCCAAACCGTCGCATAAGGCCTATGTGCGCCAGACAGGCGACGGGATCCGTGTGTCCCCGGCTGCTTTGAACAAAAAGAAGCTCCCTAAGGCGTAATAGTTGGTCGTGCGTTCTTCATGTTGCCGGGCATTATTGTGCCGGATGGGGGATAATCCTCTTACGTAGATTAACTCTCATCTGTTGATGAATGCTTGCATTCCGAAGGGACACGTCCATGGACACCAGCAAACCGCGCCTCGACCGCCGCATCGTTCGCAGCCGCAATGCCATCCTTTCTGCGTTTGAGCGCCTGCTGATGGATAAACCGCTTGCCGACATTACCGTGAGTGCCATCGCACGTGAGGCAAATGTCGACCGCAAAACCTTCTACGTTCACTTTGGCACGGTCGACGGCCTGCTCGATGCCATCGCGGTTGATGTGGTGGAGATGATTGCCGACTCGGTCGAGAAAACGCTTGCTTCCATGGACGGCAACACGAACGAGCGTGCCCTCGGAGCGGCGGCAACGTTTTTTAAGACCATCAACGAGGCACTTTGCAATAACCTCGTGCTCAATCGTCAGCTGATTGAAAACATCCCGCTCGACGATTTTATGACGCGCTTGCGCGTGCCGCTCGAGCACGAGATTGCCGAGCGCGACCTGCTGCCCAACGGCCTCAAGGACGAGATGTTCGACTATTACCTGGCTTTTTTGCTTTCGGGTATTATCGGCATTTACCGCACGTGGGCGCTCTCCGATGGCTCGGTGCCCATTGAGCGCATTTCGGAGGTCGCAAACAATCTGACGTTGAACGGACTATCGAGTCTGGAATCTCGTTTCGAATAGCACGAGCGCCTTATCCCCCTTGAGTTGCGGTGAAATAAGGACTGAATAGGCCTTTTAATAGCTTAAACACACCCTATTTCACCGCAACTCAGGGGGATTGCATTACTGGTAGCGCAGGCACTCCACGGGGTCGAGTTTTGCTGCCCGGCGGGCGGGATAGAAGCCGAAGATGACGCCGATGCCGACGGAGACCGCAAAGGCCAGTAGCACCGTGGCGATCGAAAAACTCGGCGTAATGGTACCGCTGGCGCCGAGCTCGCTAAGCACGCCGGAACCCGCGGCGAACATCGTTAGACCCCAGGCAAGCAGGTAGCCAATCACGACTCCTAAAATGCCACCGGTGATGCACAGCGCCGAGGACTCGGCCAAAAACTGTGCGGTGATATCGCGACGGCTGGCACCCAAGGCTCGACGAATACCGATCTCGCGGATACGCTCGGTCACATTGGTGAGCATCATATTCATGATGCCGATACCGCCCACGAGCAGCGAAATGCTGGCAACGGCGCCCATGATGAGCGAAAACGCGCCCATAAAGGAATTGAGGGCGTCGATGGCGCTTTTCATTGAGGTCGCCGATACGCTGTCATATTCGTCGTCGTCCGCGATGCCCTTCATACCGCGCACCTTGGATTCAATCGTCTTGCACAGCTCGTCCATGTCCGTGCCCTCGGCGGCGAGCGCCGTTACGCTGGGAAACGACGGGTTCTCGTCGCCAAAGAGACCCGAGATGGTCTCGCGCGGCATGTATAGCGTGAGCGAGCCCATGGAGTCGCTGCCGCCGTCGATAACACCGACAATCTGCACCTCACCGTTGGAAACCTTAATGGTCTTGCCCACCGCGTCCTGCTCGTTGCCGTACAGCTGGTCGGCGCCTCCACGGCTGATGAGCGCCACGTGTGCGCCAGATTGGGACTCGGCCTGGGTGTAGGTGCGCCCCGCGACGAGCTTGCTGGCGCCCACCGCGTCGAGCATGTCGCTATCGACGCCCTGCGCCATGACGGTATAGCTTTTGTCACCGGCCTTGTATTCGGTGTAGGCGCTGTCCACGATGCCGATCTGCTCGATCTGCGGCACCATCTTGCGAAGCTTCTCGACGTCCGACTCGGTGAGCTCTTGGGACGAATAGATCTGCACCATGCGGGCGGCGTTAAGACCCAGGCTGTTGACTAGGCTGTTTTGGATGCCTCCGATAAGCGAGGTCATGGCTATGACCGACGCGATTCCAATGACGATGCCCAGGATGGTGAGCAGGCTGCGTCCCTTGTTGGCCTCGAGCGAGTGAAGGGCTTCTTGGACAAGATCGCGGGTACTCATGCCTTCACTCCTTTCGGCTGATTGGTGGTTGTAGAAATCACGGGCAGATTGTTGACGGCCCCGCGTAGCGTATTCGGTGTATGCGCGATATATGCACCGTCATGGATTCGACCATCGCGAATGGTCACGGCGCGGTCGGCCTCGGCAGCAATGCCGGGGTCGTGCGTAATGAGAACGATGGTCTTGCCGCGCTCCTGGAGCTTGTGGAAGGTCTCCATCACGAGCGCTCCGGTGGCGGAGTCCAGGTTTCCCGTCGGTTCATCGGCCAAGATGATGGGCGGGTCGTTGACGAGGGCGCGCGCGATGGCGACGCGCTGCATCTGTCCGCCCGAGAGCTCGGAGATGCGATGGTCCCAATGGTCGACCGGCAGCGTGACGGCTTGCAGCGCATGGACGGCGCGCATCTCACGCTGAGCCCGCGGCACGTTGGTGTAGGACAGCGGCAGCATGACGTTTTCGATCACCGTCAGGCGCGGCAGCAGATTAAAGCTTTGAAAGACAAAGCCGATGCTCAGCGCGCGCACCTCGGTGAGCTCATCATCGTCGAGCTCGGCGACGTTGAGCCCTTGCAGGAAGTAATCGCCCGCCGTCGGTTTGTCCAGGCAGCCCAGGATGTTCATGAGCGTCGACTTGCCCGAGCCCGAGGGGCCGGTGATGGCGACGAACTCACCGGGATCTACTGCCAGGCTTACGTTATGCAGGATGTGGGCGCAACCGGCCTCGCTCTCAAAGATGCGGTGCACGTTGCGGATGTCGATGACGGGACGCATTACTTGCCCTCGTCGGCAGGCATGTTGTCGCCGCCGTCTGCCGTCATGCCCGCGCCGGTATCCATCACGATGGTGTCGCCGTCGCGTAGCTTGGTAACCGGGACGTCTGGGTTGATCTCGTTGCCCTGGTCGTCGCGCGTGACCTGGGTCTTGCCGACTACAGCCTCGTTGTCGTTTTGCGTCACGACGGTCACCTTCACGCGGCGCGTCTTTTTGCCTTCCGAATCGGTGGCCAGATTGACGTAATAGTGCTCGCCATCTTCGGTCATCAGCGCCATGGTCGGCACCATCACCACGTCGTCGAGCTTCTCGGTCACCACCGAGACCTCGGCAGTCATACCCGGCTTAAGGCGACTGTCGGGTGCTTCGATGAGGATGTCGACGTTAAAGGTCACGCTGCCGCCGCTCCCGGAGGAGGAGTCGGAGTTTGCCACCGAGGCGATAGCCGTGACGGTGCCTTGGCTCACGATATCGGGAAACGCGGGATAGGTCACGTTGGCGCTTTGGCCCACGGCAATTTTGGCGATATCCTTTTCGCCCACCTGAACCGTCACCTTCATCTTGGACAGGTCGGCGATTTGCATGCACTGTTTGCCGCCGCTCGTGTCGCCTTCGCCCATGATCATGCCTCCTGTTACCGTGGCGCCCACCTTGGCGTTGAGCTCCACGATGTTGCCCGAGCTCGGGGCCGTGACCGTACGGCTGGCGGCCTTGGCGTTAGCCTGATCGAGGTTTGCCTGGGCCGATGCGAGGCTGCGCTGCGCGGCCGATACGGCGTTCGTGTCCGCTGATGCGGCGGAGACGCCAGTCGCTGCGGAAGCTCCATCGACATCCGTCGTTGGGGCGGCCTGCGCGGCAGCTGCGGCTTTCTTCGCGTTGGCGAGGTCTTCCTGTGCCGCTGTCACCGCGCGCTGTGCCTCGGCAACGTTGCGATCGAGCTCGTCGTTTTTAATGGTCATGAGCACGTCGCCCTCGTTGACGGACTGGCCGGCTTGCACGTTGATCGATGCCACCGTTCCGTCGACAGAAGGGGAGACCACCGAAGCCGAGATGGGCTTGAGCTGGCCTTTAGCCTCGACGGTGGTCGTAAACGTGCCCTCGGTGACCATGTCGGTCACCGGCCCGTTGGTACCTGCGGGCCGTGCGTTGATGACCACGGTCACGACAACGGCGATGAGCACAATGGCGGCCACGACTCCTGCCGCAATGCCGCGCCGGATGAGCTTTTTGCGCCGACGCTCGGCACGCTTCGCTTTGAGTTTGGCGTAGGCCTCTTCGTCAGAAATCTCTGTTGTATCGCTTGTGCTGCCGTTTTGCTGTCCGGCGTGCACGTTTGTTATGAGGGGAAGCGTTTCGGTGGCACCCTCGGGCGTTCGCTCGGCATCATTCGGTCCCGGGGTAATGGTGGGGACATTCGACATGGCGTCTCCTTTATAGAAAGTTTCTTGATAAGTATATGCGCCCGTCGCGATGGCCGGGCGCATATAGCGGTATCTTTCGGAACTGTTAGATTGAAGCGTCAGTTCCCCGTTGTGTGAAGGCGTTTTCCCTACGAGTGCACGACCACACACAGGCCGACGCTGATGCAGTCGTGGAGCGCCTTGGCATCGGCCAGGCGCAGGTTGATGCAGCCGTGGCTTCCGCACCACTTATAGGACTCGGCATTGTCGAAGCTCTTGTCGTTTTGCCAGGTGGCGTCGTGGAAACCGATCATATTGCCCTCGAACGGCATCCAATAGCTGACCGGGCTCTCGTATTTGGGCTTTCCGGTCTCGGGGTCTTTAGCACCGATGAGCTTGCTTGCGCCGTCGTTGCTGTTGATCTGCCACACGCCCTCCGGGGTGGCGTCTTCGCCCGGTTTGCCGGAAATAAAGTTGGCCTCCCACACGATATTGCCGTTCTCGTCGTAGTAGCGCGCGTGCTGCTCGGACAGGTCGACGTCGATATAGGCCTTCCAATCGGGCTCGCCCTTGGCGGTAAACGTGTCGGCCTTCTTGGAGTACGAAATCTCGATATCGCCGGTCTGCTTGTTATTGATAGCGTCCTCGACCTGCTTGGCGAGCGTGTCGCTGTCGATGGACCAGCCAAAATCGCCGCCCTCGACAGCGCACTCCTTGCCGTCGGCGCGTGTCCACCAGCGGGTGGATCCCACGGTGTTAAAGCCGTTAGCGAGTTCGGCGGCCCAGCTGCCGATCTGCGACGTATCGAGCGTAGGGTTGGCCGGATCGGCAAAGCTGATCCACTGCAGCACCGAGCTGCCGTCCACCTTGCCGGCATCATTGCCGTTGAGCTTAAGAGTTACGTTGACGCCCAGGAAGTTGTTGGCGGCATCGCATGCAGCCTGAATCTGGTCGTTGGTGAGGGTGCCGTTGAGCGGTTCGTAGGCGTCGTTTCCGATCTTGGTGATATCGACGTTCTCGGCGAGCGACGCGAGTTCGATCTCGGCATATTTGATGACATGCTCACGGTTGAGCTTCTCGTTGGAACGGGCCTTCTCAACGGTGAACTTGCCGGCCTTCTCATCATAGGAGCTGGCGGCCTCGAAGGTGCCCGAGCGGCCCTCGTTGAACTCGTCGATGGCGCTGCCCAGGCCCTCCTCAAACTGCTTTTGGTCAAAGGCATCGGAGAGCATGGACAGGTCGACGTCCTGGTCCAAGTCGACCGAGCCGTTCTTGGTGGCGCTAACGGTTTTGCCGCCGAGCGACGCGATGAGGCGCGATGGCCACAGCAGCGGCTCGTTTTTGCTGATAATTTCGTGGGCGGCTTCCTCGCCATCGACGATGGGCTCGTCGGACTCGGGCTGGTAGGTCCAGCTAAAGTCATCGCCCGCCACGGTGAGCTTGTAGTGCTTCCATGCCGAGTTGACCTTGGTGGCTGCCGAAGATGCGTTAGAGAGCGAGATGTCGACGCCGGCGATGGTGGTGTTGGGGTAAGCGACCTGCGAGAACGCCACGACGCCTACGATGTAGATGATCGCGACGAGGCCGAGGACGACAAAGAGGGCCGTCTTTCCGCCCGACTTGCTGCTTTTGTTGGTGTGCTTGTCCGCGGGTCCGCGATTGCTTGCCGCGCGAGCGTGCGAAGGGCCCTGCTTGGGGGCGGGACCCTGTGCGGAACGCTGCTGATATTGTTGATGCGGCTGGTATTGACGCTGATTCGGGCGCTGAGAGGCATTGGCCGGGCCGTGTTGTTGGCTGTGAGCCGGCGCGATGGGGCGCGGCGATTGGACGCCGCCAGTATGCCTACTGGGCTGTTGCGGATCGGGAATCATGTTGCTGCGGTCGATTTGCGACATCGTTTATATTTCCTTCGAGTTTCGACTTGCGGCTCATCGTGTTTTAACTGGGCTTGCATTATAGCGATTAGCCTGTTGTTTGTGGTGCGGAAACAGTATCAGTTTGGAGAAGTCTGCCTATCCGCATATGCCGCATTTGGCGCAGGCAGAAAGCGCGGCCGGGGCTTGAGCGATGCCACCCTTGGCCGTCTCGCGCAGGGTTGCCGGTAGGGCGTGGCCCACCGAGAGCATCACATGCGCCATCTGGTCAAACGGCACCAGGCTCTTGATGCCGGCGAGCGCGAGCTGGGCCGAGCTGAAGGCCGCGGCCACGCCGATGGCATTGCGATTTTGGCACGGCACCTCAACAAGTCCGCCCACGGGGTCGCAAACGAGGCCTAGCAGATTGCTCAGCGCGATGGAACTGGCGTCGAGTGCCTGCTCGGGGCTGCCGCCGAGCATCTGCACCAGCGCAGCGGCGGCCATGGCGGCGGCGCTTCCCACCTCGGCCTGGCAGCCGCCCTCGGCGCCGGCGACGCAAGCGCTCGTGGTGAGGTTGAGGCCGATGGCTGCAGCACAGTAGAGGGCGTCCATGACCTGCTCGTCGTCGAGCTGCAGGTGGTCGGCAAGCGCCAGCACGCAGCCGGGCACGACGCCCGCGGAGCCTGCCGTGGGGGCGGCGACGATCACGCCCATAGTGGCGGAGCGCTCGAGCACGGCCATCGCGCGGGCCACGGCATCGGTCTGAACGGTGCCCATCAGGTTTGTGCTCAAATCGTTACGGCCGGTGGCATCGACGAGCTTCGCCTCGCCGCCGATGAGCCCGCCGAGCGAGCGCTGCGGATTGGTGGTGGGGGCCGTGGTCTCCTCGCGCATAACGTCGAGCACGCGGCGCATCGCGGCGACGGCGTGCTCCTCGCCGGTCAGACGCGCTTCGCGCACGGCCATGACGGCGCCGATGCTGAGTTCCAGCTCCTTGCAAGCGTCGAGCAGCTGTTCGCCGTCATCGAAGATCTCCTTGGCCGAGACGCCGGGGGAGAGCGATGATGCCGAGCCCGGGAGTTCAATAAAGGTGGCGTAGTCGACGTTGTCGAGCTTGCGGAGCATGGGAATGACGGTATCGTCGGGGACGCCGTCGGTCTCAAAGACAGAGTAGGCCTGGCCGCCCACCTCGGTGCGGTAGGTGCGGCAAAACGCGATGTTCACGTGTACGTAGGCGAGTAGGTTCGTGAGTGCGGCGAGCACGCCGGGAACATCCTGGTGCGCCACGAAGAGCGTTGAATACATGCCCGAGATGTCGACGCCGACGCCGTTGATGCGGCTGATGCGCATCT
>USHZ01000078.1 GCA_900554595.1 uncultured Collinsella sp.
ATATAGGCATATCCCAACGATTATAGAGGATAGGGTTCCCGCAACCGCCGCCTTGACGACGACCGCGGCCGCAAGGCTGGCAATTTCCATATGGTGTGCAAGACAGAGCGACGCCGCGGAGCCAATTCCGCAGCCGGCGATGGCAGCGATTGCAGTCAGGTTCGAGCCCTGCTCGGCACGCTTGGCATGGGCGTTGAGCAGCAGAGATGTCAGTGCAGCTGTCGCCGCGACGAGCACGACGGCAGCCCAGAAGAGCATGTCTCCCAGCGCCGCGGCAACATCGCCGAGCCCCAGCACGCCTCCGGCGGAAAGCGCAACCGTAGCCAGGCGGCCAAAAAGCGCGCCCATCCCCGTGGCGGCCGCGGCGCTTGCCGGGCCGAGCCAAAAGGCCGCGATGCCAGCGGCGACCCCGGCGGCAAGGAGGACGTCGCCCGTTAGACAGCCAAGTGCCACCGCGCAGGTGAGCGCCGCGCTCGCGGCCGCCTCGGTGCGTCCCCAGGCAATCCACCATCCGGACATGGCGGCGGCAAAAATGACTGCGACCGGCAGCATCGACAGGATGCCCTGCGCCTGCATAGTGGCGTTGGACATGAGCACCAAAAAGCCCACGGCCGAGATGGCCGAGCCAATCTGCGGGGCCAGGCCGGCGGCCGCCCCAATCGCGATGGCCGCGGCAATAAGTCCGGGAAGTGCCGCGACGCCAGCCGTCTGCATGAGCAAAAAGCTAAAGGCACCACACGCTAGCGCCGAGATGGCGCGCATGGTGTAATCGCGCGCGTGGCTCCAGCGCGTGCCGGCCCAGCCGAGTGCGGGGTCGACCTCGATGGTGTCGTCCTCATAGGGCAACGATTCGATATCGTCTGCCGCGCGCTCGTCATCCGACAGCTCGCCCACCATCTGCTCCAGGCTGCGACGGCCCTCGCGCACGCTGCCCAAGCCGGCGAGCAGCTGGTCGCAAAATGCCTCGATGCTGCTGGGGCGGTCTTGCGGCATGGGGGAGAGGGCGCTCATGAGCGCTGCCTCGGCTCCTGGGGGAAAGTGCGGGATGAGCTCGCTGGGGTAGGTGGCACCGCCGATGATGCGGCCGAGCGAGTCGCCGGGTGTGGCGGCCATAAAGGGGGCGCTGCCGCACAGGCCTTCGTAAATGACGCAGGCGAGGGCGAAGACGTCGGCGCGCTCGTCGACCGTGCCAGTCTCGATATCGAGCTGCTCGGGCGGCATGTAGCCGATGGTGCCGCCGCGCGAGCCGCCAAAGCCGCCGGCAGACGACAGACGTGCCATGCCAAAGTCGGTGAGCTTAACGTTGCCCGAGTGGTCGATGAGCACGTTGGCGGGCTTAATATCCAGGTGGAGCACGCCGTTGCTATGGGCGAAGGTGAGCGCCTGGCCCAGCGCGTCGGCAATTGCCGCGGCTTCGTCAAAGGTGAGCGAATGGCCGTCCACGCGATGCAAAAACTCGGCTAGGGACATGCCGTCGACATATTCCATGACCAGGTAGGCATAGGCGGTGTCGTGCGTAAAGTCGATAACCTGCACGATATTGGGATGTTGAAGCATGGCGGCGGTATGCGCCTCGCGCAGGACATCCATGATGTCGCTGGCGGGCATGCCGGCGCCGTTGATAAGGGGGATGCGCTTAATGGCGACGCGGCGGCGCAGGTGCGTGTCGCGGCAGATCTCGATGGAGCCAAAACCGCCGGTCGCAAGCGTCTCGAGCGGCTGGTACCGCTTGAGCAGCTCGCGAGAGCTGGTGCCCTCCAAGGGAACGTCCGGCGAGAACCGGGCGGTATGTTGCGAGAAAAGCGGCATGGCCAACCCTCGTGCGTTTAAAGTTCGTTTGCGAGCGGCGGGCGCGGGGCCGAGCCATTCGCGGTGGCATAGATGCTGCTAGTTTAGCACGCTCGGGCACATGGTGAAGGTAGCGGGGCGAGGTGGCCTGTCTGACTTGGCCTTAGCGCTTCTTCTTGTTCTTCTTCTGCTTACGCTGCTTGCCTTTGGTCTCCTGGGGCTTGTCGCCCTGCTTGGCCTCGGCGGCAGCCTTTTCGGCCTTCATCTTCTTGCGTTTGGTCTCGATGCGGAGTTTTTTGTTGATGCGCGCCTTGAGGAAGGAGCCAAACTGCTCGGCATCACCACGCACAAAGGTGTCCTTGGGGATCGTCACGCCCTGGTCAGCGAACATGGCCACAAAGATACGCTCGCCGTCGAGTACGTGGTCGAGTTTTTCAAACGGGAAGAACTGCGACTTGCCGCTCTTGCCCCAGACCATCAGGCCGTCCTCGTTGGCGGCGACGCGGCGGTAGCGGCCGCCCATGGACTCGTCGGCCTCGACGGCATCGATAAAGTCGCGCGCGAGCGTATGGTGCAGGTTTTTGCTCCACCAGGCCAAAAAGGCGCCGAACACGATCAGGACGACGCCAAACTTGATCCAGTTGCCGCCGGCCACCAGCATGCCAATACCCAGTAGGGCGGCAATGGCGGCGGCGACGTACAGGGAGCCACGGCGCCTGGGCGAGGCGACCAGGCGGGCGAAGTCGGTGACCAGATCGTTTTCGTACTGATACTCGTTGAGGTACAGGATGCCGTCATCGGCTGCTGCCTGCGCCTCGAGCGCGACCTCGACCTGGTCGGCTGCTTCGGAGGGGACGAGGTTGGGCTCTGCGTCTGCCATGCTCTTTGGACTCCTATCGCGGCGGGCTCGCCGTACGGGTTATTATGGATGCAGTATGCCGTGCGACCGCATGGCCGCCGCGGCAACAAGACTCAGTATACCCGGGGGAGCACCCATGGAATCGTTGTATCGAAAGTATCGCCCGCTCACCTTCGACTCCGTGGTGGGCCAGCAACATATCGTCTCGACGCTCGAACACGCCATTACCGAGGGGCGCCTGTCCCACGCGTACCTGTTTTGCGGTCCGCGCGGCACGGGCAAGACCACCATGGCGCGTATTCTTGCCAAGGCGCTGCTCTGCCGCAATGCCGAGGCGGCGCGCGGCGAGGGTGCGAGCGGCTGCATGCCCGACGGCACCTGTGAGGAATGCGAGCTCATCGCCGAGGGCAACCACCCAGACGTCTACGAGCTCGATGCCGCAAGCCGTACCGGCGTAGACAATGTGCGCGAGGAGATCATCAACTCCGTTAACTTTGCCCCGGTGCGCGGCAAGTACAAGATCTATATCATCGACGAGGTCCACATGCTCACGACGGCGGCGTTTAACGCGCTGCTCAAGACGCTCGAGGAGCCGCCGGCGCACGTGATCTTTGTGCTGTGCACCACCGACCCGCAAAAGATTCTGGAGACAATCCTCTCGCGCTGCCAGCGCTTCGATTTCCACTGCATCGGTAACGAGGATATCGAGCGCCGTCTGGCATACGTGTGCGAGCAGGAGGGCTTCGACTACGACGACGAGGCGCTTGCCATCGTGGCTCGCCATGCCAAGGGCGGCATGCGCGACGCGCTCTCCACGCTGGAGCAGCTGAGCGTCTTCGGCAACGGCACCGTGCATGCGGACGATGCCCGCTCGCTTTTGGGCGAAGTTTCGGACCAGATTCTGGGCGAGTTTGCGCGCGCCATTGCTGATCGTGATGTCGCCGAGCTGTATGGGCTTATTCGCGCACAGGTCGAGGAAGGTAATGACCTGCTTGAGCTGACGCGCGACCTGGTGGCGCATGTGCGCGACGTGTATGTTGCCTGCGTTGCCGGTGCCCGTGCCGAGTTGTTTGAGGGCGGTGCCGAGCAGGCCGAGGCACTCGCTGCCGAGGCCGCTGCCTTTGGCGAGCATCCTGCCGACCGTCTGGCCCGCGTGCTGACGGTGCTCGACGATGCCGCCTTGGAGATGAGGGGTGCGAGCGATGTGCGCCTGGTGCTCGAGATCGCCTGCACGCGTCTGGCACGTCCCGAGGCCGATCTGACCATTGAGGCTCTGGCCGAGCGCGTGGCGCGTCTGGAGGCCATGGTTGCCAACGGCGCCGTGCCGGCGAGCGTGGCTGCTGCTCAAGCGAGTGCGCCTGCGGCTGTCGCGGCTGCACCCGCGCCGACACAACAACCGACGCTGATCTCGGGTGCCCGAGCTGCTACTCCTGCGGCGACCGCCGCACCCGCTGCTACGTCCGCGCATCAGGGTGGCATGCCTTGGGACCGCGGCGCTGCTGTTCCGGCAGCCCAGCCTGCGCCCAAGTCCACGGCTCCGGCTCCCGCGCCTAAACCTGTAACGCCTGCATCTCAATCCGTTGCGGCTCCGGCTCCCGCGCCTGCTGCATCGACCGTGCCGGTGTCCAAGCCCAACACTGCCGCTCGGGTTGCTGCCGCCGGCGCCGCCGAGACCCCCGCGGTCGAGGATGCCGGTGAGCTCCAGCGCAAATGGGCCGAGGTCGTCGAACGCGTCAAGGCTCGTCAGGCCTCCTACGCAGGGCTTTTGCTCAACGCCCGCGCCACAGCAGATGACGGCTCCAAGCTCACGGTTTCGTTCCCCGCGGGCTCGACCTTTGCCATCAAGATGCTCGGACGCGCCGACACGCAGTCGGTAGTCCTGCCGACAGTCAGTGCGGTCTTCGGTCGTCGTACCGTCGACTATGTCTTGGATGGGGGTGGCACGCCGGCTCCTCAACATGAGGAGCATTCTCCATCTGCACGGGCTGCGGCATCTGCGGACCCGCAACCCGTGTCCTCGGCGGCCCCTGCATCCTCGAGCGTCAGCGCGACGCAGCCAAAAGCGGCACCGGTAGCGGCACCGACCCCGTCGGCGCCTGAACCCGTTGCGCCCAAACCGGCTGCTCCGGTTCCCGCGCCCAAGCCCGCCGCCGCGCCTGCGCCCAAGTCATCCGACCTGGCCAAGGCCCCCTGGCTGCGTTCCGACAACCCCGCTGGCGCTCCTGCCACGGGCAAGCTCCCGACCGAGCCCGCACCCCGAGCGCCCGAGCGCGCGTCCGCTCCCAAGGCTCAGCCCGCCGCGCCGTCTGCGCCGTGGGAATCCGAGCAGGTGCCCTATGACGACGCCATGGTCGGCGGTTTTGCTGCCGATGCCGGCGGGGACGATCTGCCCCCGTTCGACGTGCCGGGTGCAGCGTCCGCGCCCAAGCCCGCTGCAACTGCCCCCAAAGAGGAGGACGCTCCTGCGGCTCCCTGGGAGTCCAACCCTGGCGCGGGCAGCCCCTTCGGCCATCAAGGCGCAGCCCCAAGCATCCCGCAGACCGAGGACGAGGCCAAAGCCCTCATCCGCAACGTCTTTGGCCAGGCCACCATCTTCAAACCGGTGGAGTAACCGTGCGGGCGGGCATACTGCTCAAGAAGAGATCTCTTTGTCCGGGCGCATCTGTATTTCGGACATGTGTAGTGTGGTGCCGCGTATGTCGCATTTGAGCAGACAGGTGCGTGACGGTCGGCCTAGGATGCTGAGGTCGATACGATACGTCGCGTGGCTGTCCGTGTACTCGACTTGCTCGGCGTTGACGGTTGCTCCGATTGTAAATAAAGAGCCCATTTCGGCATCGACAATCTTGGAGTCCTTTATCTTGACCTTGAACTCTTGGTAGAGGGACGGGCTGTTGTAGTAGACGGTTCGGGTTCCGTCGGTGCACTCATCGGTCGTCTCCCATTTGACGACGGGCTGGTCCGAGCTGGCTATCAGCAGTTCTGCTCCAAAGGCTATGGCATGGGTGATGACAACCAGCAATGCCCAGCCGACAAAGAGGTAGAGAACCACATATGCAACGGGGTGTTTTGAGCGGATGTTTTGGAGCGCGTCGGGGGCATTCATGGGGCACCTCCAAATTGCTATCTATGGCAATCAGATTATACCCCGCCGTCATGCGCGCCACCCCGAGCAGCGGTCCGGCATTTTGCTATCTAGCTGGATGCAGAAAATGTTGGGTTCCGGCCCTACTAGATTTAGTTTGAGACATTATGCAACCTTGCATAATCTTGGGGCGCATCACACTTCAGGACATGTATATCGACTGAGGTAGCGCGACCGCCCCGCTCGCTGGCCGCGCGCCGTGGTACGATTTTTGAGTTTGAAAGTCCCGCCGCGCTCCGGCTGCCCTTGCAGCTCGGCGTGCGGCCGCACGTAAAGGAGCCAATATGGCCGGTATGAACATGCAGCAGATGATGAAGCAGGCCCGCAAGATGCAGGAGCAGCTTGCCGCCGCGCAGGAGAACCTCAAGTCCCAGACCGTCGACGCCTCTGCCGGCGGCGGCATGGTCAAGGTGACCGTCAACGGCGAGATGGAGCTCGTCAACCTCACCATCGATCCCGATGCCCTCGATCCCGAGGACGTCGATATGCTGCAGGACATGATCATGGCTGCTGTCAACGAGGCCGTCCGCGGCGTCAACGAGCTCGCCAACAAGCAGATGGGCGCCATCACCGGCGGCCTCAACATCCCGGGCATGCCGTTCTAAGACACGCATATATATGAGTGCGAATCACAGTCTGCAAAAACTGCTCGATGAGCTGGGCCGTCTGCCGGGCATTGGTCCCAAGTCGGCCCAGCGCATCGCCTATTACCTGTTGGAGGCCGACGCCGAGGAGGCGCGCCGCCTGGCCGAGGCCATCCTGGAGGTTAAGCAGGAGGTTCACTTTTGCAGCCGCTGCTTTAACTACGCCACGGCCGACGAGTGCTCCATCTGCCAGGATTCGATGCGCGACACCACTCGCATTTGCGTGGTGGGCGAGCCGCGCGATGTCCAGGCGATCGAGCGCACGGGCAGCTACCATGGCCTGTACCATGTGCTGGGCGGCGTGATCAGTCCCATGGACAAGATTGGCCCCGAGCAGCTGCACATTCGCGAGCTTCTGGCACGCTTGGGCCACGAGGACATCCATGAGGTCATCATCGCCACCAACCCCAACATCGAGGGCGAGACCACGGCGAGCTACCTGGCCCGCACTATCAAGCCGCTGGGCGTTGAGGTATCGCGTCTGGCGAGCGGCCTGCCCGTGGGCGGCGACCTGGAGTATGCCGACGAGCTTACGCTTGGGCGTGCCATCGAGGCCCGTCGCACGATTTAGGTGGCGAGCCTGCTCCTGCCGTATGTTTTCCTCGCGACGCACGGGGTAGCCATAATTTCCCCGTGCGACTGTAAGTTTGTTGTGCAACAAAGATGCTTTGTATCCGCTTATCGCATGGATGCTTCCACTCGCATCCTTAATTTGCCCATTCGTTGCGCAACCTTTTGGGTTCGCTGATACACTCAAATATGGATTCGAATGAATGCGCCGCTCCCGAGCGGCGTGTTTTTGTTGGAGGAGAACGCATGCGGCCCGGTGGCACTCAGACAAAGCGCGGCGCCGCGGTGCGCATGCGACGCCGACTGGGCTTGGCGCCGCGGGCGTACGCACTGCTGTCGTGCTCGCTGGTGCTGGTCATAGCTGGCGTTTCTGCCTATGGCATGACCGTGCCGTCCATGATGCAGGCACATGCCGCACGCGAACCGCGCGTGGGGCATGAGGTCAAAAGTGATCTGGGCACCACGACTGGATATGCTTGGGCAAGTGTGGTCGCGCATATTGTGTTTGGCGCCGACGACGCGGACGGCGCCGAGGCCCCGGACAACGAAGTCACGCTTGCCAATGGCAAAACCATCGTGCTCACCAACACCAAGATCATCGATCGATTGTCCAACAATAGCGTGGCGGCAACGGTGAATAAGGTCGAGCAGCAGAAGGGGCAGGACGCCCAGCAGTCCGGAAAGCCCGGTAGCTCGGATACTTCTGGCTCCGGCTCGGATTCGTCGAGTTCGGGCGGCGGCTCTGGGTCGGGTTCCTCTGCCGGAGGGTCTGGAAACGGCGGCTCGACGGGCGGCAACACTGACAACGATACAAACTCCGGCGGCCTTTCCGCTGCTGAGGAAGAGAGCATTCACAGTTGGCTTGTGACCAAGTACAACATGCTCGACGGCTATGTTTCTCGTGCCAATGACGTGGTTTCGACCTATAACTCTACGGGAGATCCCAGGCCGTGCGACAGCTTGGTCGGGGAGATGTTTGTCATTCGAGCCGAGTTCGGTCGTCAGACATTCTCGCCCCGGTCAAAGTGGTATCAGCAGTATGCCAATCTGTGGGGCTGTTACACCAACCTATGTCAATGGGTCGGCCATTACGGCGATGATGACGTCGCGCTCGGTAACTTCAACAATAACGTGGCGGCGCTTGCCCTATGATGACCGATCTTGCATCCACCACACCGCAATCGCTCGGTCGCGATCCCATGGTCGGCCTGCGCCTGGCGCGTGTCGACGGGTTTGAGCCGGCCATTGCGCTCGGTCAGGACGAACTGCCTGCCTATCTGCGTCGTTTTACGATACTGTTTGCCGACGATGCCACCATGCGCCGTGGCGGTATCGGCCGCGTGACGCGTGCCGTCAACGCCCAAGGCGAGGCCGTGGCACTCAAACAGCTCATCTTGCCGACGCGCGATGAGTTTGACGACGATGCCGCCCATGAGGCGCTGGTCGCCAAGTTCAAAGCGGCATTTCGCGAGGAATATGAATGCCATCGCGCCCTTTCGGGCCTTAAGGGCTTTCCCCGCCTCTATGGCTGGGGCGAGGTTGACGGTGTGCCTGCAATTGTCATGGAATGGGTCGAGGGCGAGACGCTCGCCCGCTTGCGCTCGCGCTTTGCCGTGGACGATGCCGGCCGCCTATCGCCGCTTGTGGCGGCGCGCTTGGGGCGCGACCTGTTCGACCTGCTCTGCCGCATGAGCCTGGTGGGGGAGGGCTTTGTCCATCGCGATATCTCGCCCGCTAATATTATGGTGCGTACGGCGCGTTTACCGCTTGACCGGCAGCTTGCCGAGGGCACCTTTGACCTGTGCCTGATCGACTTTGGCTCGTCGCTGGCGCTCGATCCTGCGTCGGCCGTGGCCGGTACCGGCG